>CAZTMF010000195.1:0-6249 GCA_964614675.1 uncultured Caulobacteraceae bacterium
CACTACGTTGACATCGTAGGGGTCGCTGGTTCAATCCCAGCCGCGTCCACCATCTTTTCAAAGACTTAGCGATGCGTCAGCGGGCTCCCTTGCTTCCTGGGGTGCTGATCGCTAGTTCTTGCCGCCCGCTCGGGACCCTGAGTCCCGTCCCCTTCCCGGAGAGGTGGCTGAGCGGTTGAAAGCACCGCACTCGAAATGCGGCATACTCGCAAGGGTATCGAGGGTTCGAATCCCTCCCTCTCCGCCAATCTCTTGAGACCCTGTGTGTTCGGCCGCCGCCTCGCGCGGCGGTCAGGGTTTGAGGCCGGGCCGTTCAGGGAAATCACCCAGTGCCCTCGGCGCGAAACCACCGCCCAATTTGATCGTGCCTAACAACGGTCTGGCAGGGTGGGGGGTGAGGCGCATGACGGACGACTTGCGGGTGGGATCGCGTCAGATGGCGTCTGACGTGCTCGGTCATTCCGGGGCGCTGCAGCGCTCGACGAGACGAATCGACCCGATGAGATCGCTCGACCTGGGGGTGGGGCTCGCTCTCTTGATCTTCTTTGCTCCGCTGCTTGGCTGCCTGACGGTCGCGCTTTGGCTGAGCGGAGGCGGCCCGGCCTTTCGTCGCCGGCCGTTCGTGGGCTTGGGCGGCGCCGATTGCGTCGCCTACGACTTCAGGTCGGACGGATCGAGCGTGGCCTTTTGGATCCGGACCGCCGGGCTCGAATCCTTGCCGAGGCTGTTCAACCTCGTGAATGGCGAGTTGAGCCTGGTCGGACCCCGTCCTCTCGATACGAGCGATATCCGCGTCTACGGCAAAGCCTTCGGCGACTACAGCATGGTCCGGCCCGGGATGACCGGTCTGTGGGCCACCCGGGGTATCGCCGAGTCGAATCTGAGGGCGAGAGCCGTCGCCGATCAGGAGTACTTCGCCAAGAAGTCCTGGCGGATGGACCTGACCATCCTTGCCCAGGTGCTGGCCGCGCATCTCGGGCTTCGGCCCGATGCCTAGCGCCCTTTCGGCGCGCCTCGATCGCGATTGCGTCGAAGGCGATCGCCAGGCCGTTTCCGTCCTCGCAGGTTTCCTCGCTCATCCAGGCCGCGCGGAGAGACGCTGACGGTCGCGCGCTTGCGCCCTTAGCGTCGCGCCAAGGCCTTTACAGATAATCTCTATAGACTCTGTATATATTATCCCGCTAGCCTGCTCCGGTGCGATGGAGACGGCGATGACCGGGCAGATCAGGCGGAAGGTCGCGATTGTGGGCGCCGGGGCCGGCGGCGTGCTGCTGGCCAGCGCCCTGGCGAAGCCGGGCCCGGTCCTGTTCGACGTCACCCTGATCGACACCCGGCCTGGCCGAGGTCTGGCCTATGGCGTCTCCGACGAGGACCTTCTGCTCAACACCCGGGCCGGGGCGATGTCGCTCGACCCCTTCTCGCCGTCCGGCCTCGTGGACTGGCTGAACACCTACAGGCCGCGCGCCGGGGGCTGGACCGGGTCCGACTTCGCGCCGCGCAGGCTCTATGGCGACTATCTCGAGGCCCGGCTCAGGGATCTCTGCGGCCGCACGCCCGGCCTCGGTTCGACCCGCTGGCTCCAGGGCCGCGTCAAGGCCCTGGCGCTGGAGGATGGCGGCTGGTCGCTGCTGCTGACCTCGGGCGAACGGGTAGACGCCGAGACGGTGGTGCTGGCCACCGGACCCGGCCGGCCGCGCCCGCTGCTGTTCAACGGCCGCGCAGACATCGAGGCCTATGTCCAGGACGACCCCTGGGACGAGGCGGCCCTCAAGGGCCTGCGCATGGGCGGGGAGGTGCTGATCGCGGGCCAGGGCCTGTCCTTCGCCGACGCGGCGAGCGCCCTCTGGCGGATCGATCCGAACATCCGCGTCGTGGCCGTGTCGCGCCATGGCCTGCCGCCCCGCATCCACGGCGCCGAGGGCTCGGGCGAGACCCTGTTCGCCGGCGGCTATCCCACCGCGGCGCGCGAGCTGCAGACCCGGTTGCTGAACGCCTCGGGCCTGGTGGAGGACGATCCGGAGGTCCGCGAGAGCCGGCTGGAGGACCTGCGCCGCCACGGCGCCGGCGTCTGGTCGGCCTTGGGGCCTGAGGAGCGGCGCCTGTTCCAGCGCCATTTCCGCCCCTATTGGGATGCCGAGCGCCATCGGCTGCCGCCCGCCGTGGGCGAAGCCCTGCGGTCCGCCGCCAAGCGCGGCAAGCTCGAGCTGGTGCGCGGCCGCATCGCCGAAGCCAGGCCCCTGAAGGACGGCACGGGCGCCCGGGTCGCGCTGATGACCCATGCCGGCCCCAGGGCCCTGACGGCGCGCCGCATCATCAACTGCACCGGGCCCGACACCGACCCCTACCGCTCGCGCAATCCCGCCCTCCTGGACCTGTTGGCCCAGGGCCTGATCAGCGCCGACGATCTCGGCCTGGGGATCCGGGTCACCGACGATTTCGCCGCCGTGGGCGCGGACGGCCGCACCACGCCCGGCCTTTTCGCCCTGGGCGTCCTGACCCTGGGAAGCGTGTTCGAGATCACCGGAGTCCCAGAGATCCGCGCCCAGGCCCACGCCCTCGCCGAAACCTTCGCGGAGCCCGCCCGGGCGCCGCGCCTTCGCGTCGCCACCGCTCACTAAGGGAGTCCGTTATGCAGAGCTACCTGCTCGTCTGCCGGCTGGATCCGGCGCCTCCCGGCAAGCTTCCCCCATGGGGCGGCGTTCTGGACGTCGCCGATGAGCACGGCCTGCTCTCGCTGGCCATCGACGGGACGGGCGTGCGGCCTCTGCCGCAAGGCATGCTCTGGGGCCGGTTCGAGACCGCCGATGCGGCGCTCGCCGCGCTCGACGCCGCCATCGACGGGGCGTCCGACCTCCTCGGCTACCGGATCATCGCGCACGGCCGGGCGGCCTGCCCCACCGAAGCGGCCTCGGCGCCGCCTTTGGGCCGGGCGGCAGATTCCGCTTGCCCGTCGGAAAGCTCTTCTATACCTAGTGGATCAATAGATTTTCTGCACGTAGTGGGCGGAAGGGGATAAGACTGATGAGTTCGAAGGATCTATGGGCGGGTCCGAGCCGTCGTTTCCTGCTGAAAGCGGGCGCCGCGGGCCTGGCCGCGCCGGCCCTCATCAGCAGCCGGGCCCTGGCGGCCCCGCCGGTGACCCTGCTCAACGTGAGCTACGACCCGACGCGCGAGCTCTACAAGGCGATAAATACCGCCTATGCGAAGTTCTGGAAGGACAGGACCGGCCAGGATCTGGTGATCAACCAGAGCCACGGCGGTTCGGGCGCTCAGTCGCGTTCGGTGATCGACGGTCTGCCGGCCGACGTGGTCACCCTCGCCCTGGGCTATGACATCGACGCCATCGCCGACCGCGGACTGATCGGCAAGAACTGGCAGAGCCGGCTTCCCGACAACTCCAGCCCCTACACCTCGACCATCGTGTTCCTGGTGAAGAAGGGCAATCCCTGGAAGATCCACGACTGGGGCGACCTGATCAGGCCCGGCATCGACGTGATCACCCCCAACCCCAAGACCTCGGGCGGGGCGCGGTGGAACTTCCTCGCCGCCTGGGTCTGGGCGCTGCGGCAGCCGGGCGGATCGGAGGCCAAGGCCCGCGACTTCGTCGGCCGGCTCTACAAGCAGGTGCCGGTGCTGGACACCGGCGCGCGCGGCTCGACCAACACCTTCGCCCAGAGGGGCATCGGCGACGTGCTGCTCGCGTGGGAGAACGAGGCCTATCTGTCCCAGGCCGAGCTCCCCGGCAAGTTCGACATCGTCTATCCGTCGGTCTCGGTCCTGGCCGAGCCGCCGGTGGCGGTGGTGGACAAGGTGGTCGACCGCAAGAAGACCCGCACGATCGCGGAGGGCTATCTGAACTTCCTCTACAGCCCCCTGGCCCAGGACATCATCGGCCAGAACTTCTATCGCCCGCGCAACGCGGCGGCGGCGGCCAAGCACGCCGCCAAGTTCCCGAACATTCCGATGGTCACCATCGACCAGGGGTTCGGCGGCTGGCGCAAGGCCCAGGCGAAATTCTTCAACGACGGCGGCGTGTTCGACCAGATCTACAAGCCGAGCTGACCCGATCATGACAGCTCCGAACCTCCGATGGAGGTGGCGTGAGCCGAGCGTCCTGCCTGGATTTGGGCCGGCGCTCGGCTTCACTCTTTTCTATCTGAGCCTGATCGTGCTGGTTCCCCTGGCGGCGCTGATCGCGCGGCCGTGGGAGCACGGGTGGAACGGCTTCGTGCACGTCGTGACCGATCCGCGCGTGCTGGCGTCGCTCCGCTTGAGCTTCGGCGCGGCGCTGGCGGCCTCGGCGGTGAACGCGGTCATGGGCCTGATCGTGGCCTGGGCGCTCGTCCGTTACGAGTTTCCCGGACGGCGGCTGCTGGATGCGGCGGTGGACCTGCCCTTCGCCCTGCCGACCGCCGTGGCGGGCATCGCCCTGGCGACGATCTATGCGCCGCACGGCTGGATCGGCGGGCTGTTTGCGCCCTTCGGGATCAAGATCGCCTACACGCCGCTGGGCGTGTTCGTCGCCCTGGTGGCGGTCGGCCTGCCGTTCATCGTCCGGTCGGTGCAACCGGTGCTTCAGGACCTGGATGCGGAGGTGGAGGAAGCGGCCCAGACGCTGGGCGCCGGCGCCTGGCAGCGGGTGCGGACCGTCATCCTGCCCGCGATCACGCCGGCCCTGGTGACCGGCTTCTCGCTCGCGTTCGCGAGGGCGGTGGGCGAGTACGGCTCGGTGATCTTCATCGCCGGCAACATGCCGATGAAGTCGGAGATCGCGCCGCTCCTGATCATCATCGAGCTGTCCCAGTTCAACTACGCGGGCGCCGCCTCCGTGGGCCTGGAGATGTTGATCATCTCCTTCGGCGCCCTGCTGCTGATCAACACCCTGCAGCTCCTGCTCTCCCGGCGAGGCAAGCGATGAGGGCGTCCGCTCCCGCAAAGCCGTCCGGCCTCGCGTGGCTGGTGATTGGCGTCGGCGTCGGCTGGCTGGCGCTGACCATCCTGCTGCCGCTGGTCTCGGTATTCGTCGAGGCGTTCCGCAAGGGGGTCTCGGTCTATCTCGAGGCGTTCAAGGACCCCGACGCCCTCGCCGCCATCAAGCTGACCTTGCAGGTCGCGGCGCTCGCCGTGCCCTTGAACGCCCTGTTCGGGCTTTCGGCGGCCTGGGCGATCACCAAGTTCGAGTTCAGGGGCAAGGGCCTGCTGCTCACCCTGATCGACATACCGTTCTCGCTCTCGCCGGTGATCTCGGGCCTGGTCTGGGTGCTGCTGTTCGGCGCCAACGGCTGGTTCGGGCCCACGCTCGACCAGTGGGGAGTCAGGATCATCTTCACCTACACCGGCATCCTGCTGGCCACGATCCTGGTGACCTTCCCCTTCGTGGCTCGCGAGCTGATCCCGCTGATGCAGGAACAGGGGACGGACGAGGAGACCGCCGCCGTCACCCTCGGCGCCGGCGGCCGCCACACCTTCTTCTGGGTCACCTTGCCCAACATCGCCTGGGCGCTCGCCTATGGCGTCCTGCTCTGCAACGCCCGCGCGATGGGCGAGTTCGGGGCGGTCTCGGTCGTGTCCGGCCACATCCGCGGCCTGACCGACACCATGCCCCTTCACGTGGAAGTCCTCTACAATGACTACAATTTCGTCGCAGCCTTCGCCGTCGCCTCGCTCCTCGCCGGGCTCGCCCTCGTCACGCTCGTCCTCAAGACAGTCCTCGAATGGCGGTTCTCCGGTGAGCTCGCACGTTCCGCGCGCCACTGACGCCCCGATCGAGGGGCTGACGGTCCGGGGAATCCGGAAGCGCTTCGGGCGCTTCCCGGCGCTGAAAGGCGTCTCCGTGCGGGCCGAGCCCGGCGAGTTCCTGGCCCTGCTGGGCCCCTCGGGCTCGGGCAAGACCACCCTGCTGCGGGCGATCGCCGGGCTGGAGGCGCCCGACGAGGGCACGGTGCATCTGGACGGAGAGGACTTCCTCGCACTTTCGCCACGCGAGCGGCGGGTCGGCATGGTGTTCCAGCACTACGCCCTGTTCCGCCACATGAACGTGGCCAAGAACATCGCCTTCGGCCTGCGCGTGCGGCCGGCCGCCGAGCGCCCCGACAAGGCCGAGATCGCCGAGCGGGTGGAGAAGCTGCTGGCGCTGATCCAGCTCGAAGGCCTCGGCAAGCGCTATCCGGCCCAGCTCTCCGGCGGCCAGCAGCAGCGCGTGGCCCTGGCCCGCGCCCTGGCCATCGAGCCGCGCGTCCTGCTGCTCGA
>CAZTMF010000196.1:0-6235 GCA_964614675.1 uncultured Caulobacteraceae bacterium
CGTGGCCGCTGGCTCGCTCGGGGCCCTGATGGCCTCGCTCGACATCTCGATCACCAACTCCGCCCTGCCGCAGATTCAGGGCGAGGTGGGCGCCACCGGCACCGAAGGCACCTGGATCGGCACCGGCTATCTCGTCTCCGAGATCGTCATGATCCCCCTCACCGCCTGGCTGACGCGGGTGTTCGGGCTCAGGAGCCTGCTGCTCGGCTGCGCGATCCTGTTCGTGCTGTTCTCGCTGATCTGCGGCATGTCGGACTCCCTGCCTTGGATGATCATCGGCCGGGTGGGCCAGGGCTTCACCGGCGGGGCGATGATCCCCACCGCCCAGACCATCGTCGCCACCCGCCTGCCCAAGCACCAGCAACCGATCGGCATGACCGTCTTCGGCCTCACCGTCCTGCTGGGCCCGCTGCTCGGACCGCTGGTCGGCGGCTGGCTCGCCGAGCACATCTCCTGGCGCTGGTGCTTCTTCATCAATGCGCCGGTGGGCGTGGGCCTGGCGGCCCTTCTGCTGCTGGGCCTCAGGAGCGAAAAGCCGAGCTTCGGCATGCTCAGGCGCGCCGACTGGCTCGGCATCCTGGGCCTGTCGGTCGGCCTCAGCTGCCTGACCATCGTGCTCGAGGAGGGCCAGAGGAACCGCTGGTTCGAGTCCCCCATGATCGTGTGGCTGGCCGTCGCCTCGGTCGTCGGCATCGGCGTGCTGATCCTCTCGCAGTTCACCAGCCGGGAGCCGGTGGTGAACCTGCGCCTGCTGCTCAATCCGAGCTATGCGGGCGTGGTGGTGCTGATCACCGCTGTGGGCGGAGTGCTCTACGGGGTGCTCTACCTCCTGCCCCAGTTCCTGGCCGGCGTGGCGGGCTACAACGCCGAACAGTCGGGCATGGTCATGCTCATCGGCGGTCTGCCCTCGTTCCTGATGGTGCCGATCCTGCCGGTGCTGATGGGGCGGGTGAATCTCCGCATCCTGGTGGCGGCCGGCCTGCTGCTGCTGGCGGCGAGCTGCCTGGTCGACACCCATCTGACGGCGCTCAGCGCCGGGGGCGACTTCACCCTCTCGCAGATCCTGCGGGGCATGGGCCAGGTGCTGGCCATGTTCCCCCTGAACCAGGCCTCGGTCGGGGCGGTCGCGGCGGAACAGGCGGGCGACGCGGCGGGCCTCTTCAACATGGCCCGCAACCTCGGCGGCTCGCTGGGGCTGGCGTCCCTGGGCGCCATGATCGACTGGCGCTCCGCCCAGCACACCGACGCGATCCGTGAGAGCGTCCGCGCCAATTCGCCCCTCGCCCAGGAGCGGATCGCGGGCATGGCCCAGGGCTTCACCGCCGGCCACGGCGACGCCGCCCTCGGCCAGCTCCAGGCCCTGCGCCAGTTCGCTTCCCAGATCGACCTGCAGGCCGCGGCCATGACCTTCGCCGACGCCTTCTGGGTGCTGGGCGTCATGCTCGCCCTCAGCCTCCCCCTCGTCTTCCTCATCAGATCCCCGCGCCCCGGCGCGGCCGCCGCGGTCCATTGATCATGCCCCATCCCATCGCCAGGCTCTCCGCCGCCC
The DNA here is from genome assembly GCA_964614675.1 of uncultured Caulobacteraceae bacterium. GTDB lineage: Bacteria > Pseudomonadota > Alphaproteobacteria > Caulobacterales > Caulobacteraceae > JANWHQ01. Next base: position 1,550 of record CAZTMF010000196.1, read on the forward strand.
TTCTGGCCGCCGCGGCCCTCGCAGGCTGCGTCGTCGGCCCCGACTACAAGGGCCCGCCTCACCCAGCGCCCCTGGCCGAGAAGGCGCCGGCCTTCCACCGCGCCGCCCTGGCCGAGGCCGCCCCCTCGCCGCCCCCGGCGCGCTGGTGGACATCCCTGGGCGACCCGGAGCTGGACCGGCTGATCGACGCGGCCATGGCCGGCAGCCCCGACGTGCGGGCCGCCGAGGCGCGGCTCCGGCAGTCGCGCGCCCTCCTGACCGAGCAGCGGCGCAACATGTTGCCGAACGGCTCGGCCAATGCGGGGCTGCTCTACGCCCACGTCCCGGGCGGCGTGCTGCCCTCGTCGTCGGGAAGCGAACTGAAGCTCTACAGCGCGGGCTTCGACGCCACCTGGGAGGTCGACCTCTTCGGGGGCAAGCAGCGCGCGGCCGAGTCCGCCGCCGATCAGGCCGATGCGGTGGGGGCCAATCTCGACGACGTCCGGGTCTCGCTCGCGGCCGAAGTGGCCCGCGTCTACGTCGGCCTGCGCGATCAGCAGCAGCGGCGCGCCGTCGCCGAACAGTCGGTGGCGCTGGAAAGCCAGATGGTCGACCTCGCCGGCCAGAGAAACGGCCGCGGCGTGGAATCCTCGCTCGACCTAGAGCGGCTGAAGGCCCAACTGGAGACCACCCGCGAGACCCTGATCCCGCTGCAGGGGGACATCGAGAGCTCGCTCGACCGCCTGGCCGTGCTGACCGGCCGCGAGCCGGGCGTCCTGGACGCCGAGCTGGCGCCAGGGGCGGCCACGCCCGAGGTGCCGGCCCAGGTCGCCGTCGGCGATCCAGCCGATCTCTTGCGCCGGCGTCCCGACATCCGCGCGGCCGAGCGCCGGCTGGCGGCCCAGAACGCGGTGGTCGGCCAGCGCACCTCCGACCTCTTCCCCAAGGTGAACCTGATCGGTCTGATCGGCTGGGGTTCGCCCGGGATCACCCACCTGTTCGATGGGACCAGCGCCCTCGCCGCTCCGGCCCTGCAGTGGAACGCCCTCGACTTCGGCCGCACACGCGCGCGGATCGACCAGGCCAAGGCCGGCCGCGACGAGGCCGCCGCCCAGTACGAGAGCACGGTGCTGAACGCGCTCGGCGATGTCGAAGGGGCCCTGGCCCGCTTTGGCCACGCGCGCGAGGACGTGATCGCCCACGCCCGGGTGAAGGCCTCCGCTGACCGGGCCGCGGAGCTCATGCGCCAGCGTCAGGCCGCCGGCGTCGCCAGCGTGGTCGACGTCATCGACACCGAGCGGACGCGTCTGGCCGCCGAACAGAATTTGCTGCTCGCCAAGGCCGCCCTGGTCCAGGACTACGTGGCCCTGCAGAAGAGCCTTGGCCTCGGCTGGGCGGAGGCCAAGGTAAGTTGAAGGCCCCGAAATCGCCTCCCCTTCGCCATGAGATCTTGATGGGCGTGTCACACCCATCGGTCATAAGAGACCCCATGAGCGACATCGAAATGGGTGAGCTGTTGATCGTGGTGCGCCCGGCCGCCGAGGGCTGGATGCTGGAGCGTCCATTCGTCGAGCCGCTTCTGTTCAACAGCGGCGCCCAGGCCGAGCGCGCGGCGCGCGTCTACGCCGAGGGATTGGCCCGCGCTGGACTGCGGGTCGTCCTGGAGATCGTCCTGCGCGACGGCCGCCTGGGCGCACGGCTGAGTTTCCCGCCCCACGTCTCCGCCGGGGCCAATGCTTGCGAGCGCTGCGAAGCGGCCTGACCTAGGGCCCGCGGCTCGCCGCATAGGCGGCCAGGTCCACCATCTGCTCGGGCGTCAATCCGGCCGCGACCGGGATCATCAGGGCTGCGTCCACGCCCCGCCGGCCGCCCGACTTGAAGGCCAGCAACTGGCGGAAGATGTAGGTCGGCGAGCGGCCCGCCAGGGGCGGCCCGACACCGCCGCGTAGCTCGGCACCATGGCAGCTGGCGCAAGGCTGGCTGGAGCCGGCGCCCGAGCGCGCGAGCGCCTCGCCTCGACCGATCGCGCCCCGCGGTACAAAGGCGACAAAGGCCGTGTGCGGATCCCTGAGCTCGAACTGGTCCATGTCGCGAGGACCTTCCGCGATCCGCGCCTCGCCGAGAGACGAGGGCCGGCCGGGCGCGCGGGCGTAGACGAATCCGAGCTGCACCGCAGCGGGCGCGGCGGAGGTCTCGACTACCTTCACCCGGGAACGAAAGCTCTGACGCGAGAAATACGCGGCGGCCTCAGCCAAGTCCCCGGCGCTGGTGGCCTTGGCGATCTGGATCATGAGGGCCGTCGGGCCCCAGTCCGGGCGCGCGCCGCGTCGCTCTCCAGTGGCGAAGGCGGCGACCTGACGGCGGATATAGTCGGCGGGCAGACCGGCGAGGCTGGCGTTCTCGGGCCGCCCCTGCCCGCCCGGCAGGTGGCAATAGCCGCAGGGGTAGGCGCCGGGCTTCGCCTTGGCGACGACGGGGGGAAGCGGCCCGTGCTCGCCCGGCCTCCAGTCGATGGCGACCGCGTGCTCCTCGATCACCGATCTGCGGTAGCGGACCGAAGTCCCCTTCACGCCCCGCCAGGAGTCCGCGTGCGACGCGGGCGCGGGCGCCCCCTTGCCCGGGAAAGCCCAGTCGAATCCGGTGGGCGCCGGAGCCGCTAGCGCCACGCCGGCCAGGGCCAGGCCGCCGAGGATCGGACCGAACAAGGATCGAATTTGCGCCATCAGCCGTCCCCCTGCGGTGGCACAGCTAAGGCCAAGCCGACGCTTTCACAATCAGGCGGGGCCTTCGTCCGCAAGGCTGAGGGCGCGCGCCACCGCTTCCAGCAGGCTGGCGCCGGTCACCGGCTTGGCGAGGTGGAAGTCCGCACCGGCGGCGAGGGCCTCCTCGGCGTGCTGGCGCATGGCGTTGGCGCTGAGCATCACCACCGGCGTGCGCCGCCGTCCCGGATCGCCGGCCTCGAGGTCGCGGATGGCCCGGGTGGCCTTGAGGCCGTCCATGACCGGCATCTGCATGTCCATCAGCACGAGGTCGAACGAGTCGTTGGCGAACGCGCGGACGGCGTCCTCGCCGTTCTCGACCTTGACCAGCGTCGCGCCCACCGGACCCAGGATCAGCTCGACGACCCGCTGGTTGATGGCGTGATCCTCGGCCATCAGGATCCGCAGGCCCCCAGCGTTCGCCGCCGCGTCCCGCCTGAGCGTTTCCGCCGGATCTGCGGCCGGCCCGCCGACCGACGGCTCGGCCACGTCGTGGCGCACCAGCGGGATGGCCGCTTCGAAGCGGCTGCCGAGGCCGGGCTCGGAGCTGGCGCGAATCCGGCCACCCATCATCTCGACCAGGGCCTGGCAGATCGAAAGGCCGAGGCCGGCGCCGCCGAAGCGGCGGGTGATCGAGCCGTCCGCCTGGCTGAAGCGCTGGAACAGGCGGCGGGCGAAATCCTCATCAAATCCGATGCCTGAGTCCTCCACCTCCAGCACGAGCTCGGCAGGAGTCGAGCCCTCGGCTTCGCGCAGCTCGATCCGGACGGCGATCCGGCCTTCGGCGGTGAACTTGATGGCGTTGGAGAGCAGGTTGCCCAGCACCTGCTTGATGCGGACCACGTCGCCCAGGAACCGGCCGTGGGCGCCTTGCCCATAGCTCGTCTCGAAGCCCAGGCCCTTCTCCTCGGCTCGGCCGCGGAACAGGTCGAACAGCCCGTCGACTTCCGGACGCAGGTCGAACGGCCGGATCTCGAATTCCAGCCGCCCGGCCTCGATCTTGGAAAAGTCGAGGACGTCCGACACCACGCGTTCCAGCGTCTGGCCCGAGGTCACGATGATGTCGACCATCTCGCGCTGCCGGGTCGTCAGCTCGGTCTGCGACAGGGCCGCGGCGACCCCGATCACGCCGTTCAGGGGCGTGCGGATCTCGTGGCTCATATTGGCCAGGAACTCGCTCTTGGCCTTGTTCGCGGCTTCGGCCTCGATCCTGGCCGCCTTCATCTCGCTCTCGAGCGCGATCCGCTCGGTGACGTCGCGGGCGACGCCATAGACCAGGTCGCCCTCCTGGTGGGCGCGCCATTCGAACGAGCGGTAGCTTCCGTCCTTGCAGCGGTAGCGGTTGATGAAGCCCTTGACGTCCTTCTCGGTCTCCACCCGGACCATCTGGCCGTGGCTGGCCGCCGCGTCCTCCGGATGGATGAACGAGAGCATGGGCTGGCCTTCGAGTTCGTCCCTGCGCCAGCCGAGCACACTCTCCCAGGCCTGGTTGACCTTGAGCATCCGATAGTCGCCGTCACGGATGACCAGGAGGTCGAGCGAGGCTTCGAAGAAGGTCTGGAAATCAGGCGCTTGCGCGGCTCGGGCCAAGGCTTCGCCCCGCTCGGTATGGCCGGTTTCGTTGTTACGCGCCTTGGGCCAGCGGGACATGAGACACACAATCCAGACGCGCGCAGCATCATTGTGAGCCCATAGCGAAAGGTTAAGGGCCGGCCTTCAATCTAGCGCTCTAGAGCGCCGCGAGACAGATCGCGCCCGCCGCGATGCCGGCGCCGCCGACGATCCGCCGCAGGCTGATCGGCTCTCGCAGAAACAGCGCCCCCAGGACCGCCGCGAACAGGATGCTCGTCTCGCGCAGGGCCGAGACCTGGGCCATCGGCGAGGTGCTCATGGCCCAGAGCGCGATGCCGTAGCCAAGGGTGCTGATCACGGCTCCGACCAGGGCCGC
>CAZTMF010000197.1:0-6232 GCA_964614675.1 uncultured Caulobacteraceae bacterium
GATCTTGGTGAACTCGATCCCGGCCCCGTTCAGGGTATCGGCCATGCCGTGCAGCGAGCCCACGGTCAGGATGCGCGCCAGCGCCGGCGCCTTGACCACCCGCACCTTGGTCATCTCGAACCTGAGGTCGGCGCCGCCATCGACGAGATGTCCGGTGACCTCGCCCTTGCCGCCCTGGAATGCACGGCGGCCGAAAACGGCGAAGGCCGCGTCGCCCACATCCGACACCTGGCCACGGACCGCCATGCCGGTCGCGTCGGGATAGAGCTGCAGGGCCATGATCTGGGAGCCGTCGTCTCGCCCGACCGAGACGTCGAGCCGGCGCTGGGCTGCAGGGCTGACCTGGCCTTCGATCTTCACATTACGGATCAGGCCCGTGTCGCTGACTCGCACCTGAGCCAGCTGAGCGTCGACGCGGAAGGGCTTGTCCTCCACCTCCGCACGAGCCGCACCCGATGCGCCCGCGCTCCTATCCGACGGCTGGAGCAGCCGTCGGGCGTCGAAGTAGCGGGCCCGGGTGGTGATCCGCGCGCCGTCACCATCTAGGCCGAGCTCGATCGATCCGTCGAAAGCCCCCTCGAGCCTCACCAGGCTGGCGCGGAGCGCGCCGCCTGAACCCGCCTTCCAGGCGCCCGAGGCATTGAGATCGAAGCCCGGGCCCGAGCCCTTGACCGCGCTGGCTTCGACGCCGCCGTCCTTGCGGGCGAAATCGACGCTGACCTGCATGGCTCGGCCAGCGGGCTTCTTCCATGCGACGAAGGGCGCGGTGAAGACCGCGTGCTGGAGGTCTGCCTGGATGCGGCCGCCGCGCACGCCTTCTGGGCCTAGGTCGACCGCCGCGCTGAGCCCAGCGGGGCCGCTGACCAGCCCTTCGGGCCCGATCCCGAGATCCGACAGCGTCCGGCCCTCGAGAGAGCCGCTGATGGTCACGCGCCGATGGCCCTTGGCAGACGGTGTACCGGTGAAATGGAAGGCGCCCCCGGTGAGCTGGGCAGTACCGGCAAAGCCCCCTCCGGGGTCGTCGGTCAGGGTGACGTCCAGGGGCAACGGCGTCCGGGGCTCGAGCGCCGCCGGCATGCCGAGCGCGTGCAGGTCCTTGGCGTTCAGGGTCGTGCGCCAGTGATATTGGGTCTTGGCCCCGCCGCCCTGGGCCCAGCTCACCTGACCGGCCCAGTCGCCAAGCCCATAGGCCGCTGCCCCGGTCTCGCCTGTGCTGGCGACGTCCAGGGACACCGGCAGGGTCTTGCCGCCGCCAACCTCGTCGGCGAGTCCGATCCGGCGCGCCTCGTCCGGCGTCAGCTGGGCGGTGTAGTGGAAATGCGGGCTGGAACCGTTCGAAACGGTGATCATGCCGGTATAGGCGTCCGCCTCGAGCGCGCCGGACCAGCCGCCGCCCGCCGTCTGGGCGAGGGTCAGCCGAAGCGGGGTCTGGTCGGGCACCCCCTTGCCGACCGGAACGCCGATGGAGCGCAGCGCCTGAGCGTGCAGCTTTCCTTCGGCGAGGAAGCGTCCCGGCGCGCCACCCCATTGCGTCTGTCCGTCGAACGCCTTCGAGCGGATCTGACCGTGGCCGATCTGGCCGCGCTGTTCGAACTTGGCCGAGAATGGAAGGGTCGCGCCGGCGGGACCCGAGAAGCCGACGCTCGAGGCGTCGACCACCCCGGCAAGGTCGGCCCTCTGCAAAGCCGCGCGGCCGCCGGGGAACTGGGTCTCGTATCGCATCGGACCGCGATAGGGGCCGAGCTGAACCTGGCCCTGGGCCGCGAGACGCTCGCCGGTGCCCTCCACCGTCATGGCCGGGGACTTCAACGTCAGGCCCATCGTCGCGTCGACGACCTTGGCGTTGCGCACCGACCCGCGATAGGCGACCTGGAAGTCACCCGGGCCGTTCTCGAGATAGCGGCTCAGGCTGAACACCGCCTCGCCCTGCCCGTTCAGGCGAGCCGGCTGGAAGCCGTTGCGGCTGGCCATGCCGCCGGTGGAGGTGTCGACCACCTTGAGGATCGCCTGGGCGTCGCCAGTCGCTCGACCGTCGACATAGATGCGCTTGCGTGCGGCCGCGGCCAGGCGGGGAATCTGCACCAATCCCTCGGAGAGCCCGACCCCTTCGATGGAGGCGGACTGGACGGCCATGCCGTACTGGTCGCCGCGCAGCTCGCCGGTCCCCCGGGCGCCATGGATCAGGGGCATGCCCTCGTAGGCAAGGATGTCCGCGCCGTCGAAGGCGTAGGTCAGGCGCAGCTGATCCTCTCGGATCGGCTGATGGTCGGGCACTCCGCCAGTAGGAATCCGGATCCGGAACACCGCCCGGCCGAGTCGTCCCGCACCGACATGGTCGCGCACCCAGTCCCGCGCATCGGGACTCTGTTCCTTGGGCCAGAGCGCCACCACCGTCTTGGGGCTCAGCATCCCCGGGATGGTCGCATCCAGGTCCAGGCCCCACTTGCGCGGACCCTTGGGCCGCCGGAGCACGGCGCGGATCAGAAAGGGGGATCCGTCGAGCTGAAGGTCCAGGCGGTTCAACTCGACCCGGCCGATCCTGGGCGTATAGCGCGCCTGGAGCACGAAGCTCTTCAGTTCCGCCGGGGCCGTGCGGGGGTCCAGCGACAGACGGGCGCCCGATCCACCGAGGGCCAGCTCCAACCGCGCCGGCCCCGTGGCGCGGCTCTCGGGCGTGAGCCAGGCCTGGCCCCTGACGTCGAAGTCCGCCTGGGTGGAGGCGGCGCGGAGGCTTTGGATCTGCACGCGGGCGGAGGCCGGATCGAAGACAGCCCGCAGCTCGCCGGAACGGAATGGCGTCGGCGGGCCGCCCAGGCGCACCTGTCCCTGACCGGCGGTCAGCTGTACGTCGGCGCCGCGGACGCCACGGTCATTGGCCCAGCTCAGCCACGCCTTGCCGCCGACCGGAGCGTCCAGGATCGACAGTGGTCCCGTGGCGCCCGCGTGCGGAAAGACCAGGGCGGGGTCGAGCTGGTCGGCCGACACCCTCACCAGCGCCTGGCGCAGACCGACCAGCCCCTGGGCCTGCACATTCAGGGACGCCTTGCCGATGCGCACGTCGGCGGCGGCCCGCAGCTGTCCGCCCGTCTTGTCGAACCGCGCAGAGCCCACGTGGCCGCGCCAGCTCACCGAACCGCCGACTTCAGCCAGGGCGATGTTCCCGTTGGAGAACGCCAGCTGCTGCAGGAAGCTCAGGGGTCGGCCGAGCCGCGGCTTGCCGGTCAGGTCGTCAAAGAAGCTCAGGAGGTTGGCGCTGCCCGGCCCGGGTGCGCCTGCAGCCTCGTAGCCAAGTTCATAGCGTCCCTGGGGCGAGACGCTGATCGCGGCGAAGAAGTCGTCGGCCGCGAGATGTCCCGGAGCGATGCTGGCGCCCACCAGCGACCCGAGCGCCATGCCCGCTTCCATGCGCCGGGCGCGGAGGACCTGCCGGCCCTGGCCATCGACCAGCGAGACATTCCGCAGCTGCAGGCCCAGGGAATGGGAGGCCCCGAACCAGGCCACGTCGACCGCGCCCACGCGGGCGCGTCCACCCTGCACCGCCGTTCCCAGCCATCGCTCGGCGATCGGCCGGAAGGCGTCCGCGGCGATATTGCCCTGTGACAGCCGCCAGGCCGCGAAGCCGCCGGTGAGGACCACTCCCAGGACGATTCCCAGGAGGGCCGCCGAGACATGTCGGACGGCAGGCCTCAGCAAGCTGCGCTTCCCCTCTTCCGGCGACGGGCGTCAAACCCTGTGCGGCTTTGCGCTATGGCCGAATGCCCCCCATAGTCCGCGAGCCAACAGTCCAGGAGCTTAGCATGACCGCCGCCTTGCAGCCCGGCGACAAAGCGCCCGACTTCACCCTGCCCAGCGACGAGGGGGGCGATGTCAGCCTTGCCGACCTCAAGGGCCGGATCGTGGCGCTCTATTTCTATCCGAAGGACGACACCTCCGGCTGCACCAGCGAAGCCAAGGCCTTCACCGAAGCGCAGTCGGGCTTCGACGCGATCGGCGCGGTCGTCGTCGGCGTTTCGAAGGACAGCGTCAAAAGCCACGGCAAGTTTCGCCAGAAATACGGACTGTCGGTGCGCCTCGGCTCCGACGTCGAGGGAGAGATGATCCAGCGCTACGGAGTCTGGGTTGAAAAAAGCATGTACGGCCGCAAGTACATGGGCGTCGAACGAGCGACCTTCCTGATCGACCCGCAGGGCGTGATCCGGCAGGTCTGGCGCAAGGTCTCGGTGACCGGACACGCAGGCGCCGTCCTGGCCGCCGCCGGCGAGCTAGCCAAAAAATAGGGCGCCGAATTGGCGATCATGGTCATGCCGCGGTTGTGAGCAATCGCCGCAGGTTCCCGGATTCGACTGTATTGATAGCCGGTTAGCTAAACTTGTTCATAGCGCGTCAAGGATAGCCTCTGGCGACGGCGGGCGAGGACGCTTGCCTATTGCTTTGACTTTGCTTCATATCTCGCTCTGGGGATCTGGTCGGGTGGGGGCTTCCGAAAACAGCATGGACCGCTTGGCGAGGCTGCGCCTGTCGCTGGAGCGCCTGTTTCCTGAACGACACCTCTATGTCCGTTCGGGAGGGCAGATCCGCGGCTTTGTCCTGACCACGAGCAAGCAAGCGACGGCGGCCGCCGTCGTGGCGATCCTCGCCCTGTGGCTGGGGGTCAGCTCGGCGGCGACCCTTTCCAGCATGCTGAATCTGACTTCGGGCGACCAGGCGGCGCTCAAGGTCCGGGCCTATTACGAACGGCTGATCGCCGACCGCCAGGCCCGTCTGAACAGCGCCGTCGCCGAACTCAGCCAGAACTCGGGCACGGTCCAGGACCTGGCCCAGGCCATCGAGCAGCGGCATCAGGCGCTGTCGCTCCTGCTCGCCCCCCTGCGCGGCGAGGAAGGCGCGGCGGCGCATCTGCAGCCGTTGAAGGCGGCGGCCGCGGCCTCGCCGATGGACCGGGTGCGGTTCATCCGCATGGACCAGGAGCGGCTGCTGGATCAGGCGGAGTCCTTCGCCAAGAGCCGCGCCGACCGGTTGCGGCTGGCTCTGCGCCTCGCGGGTCTGGATCCCGTCGGCATCGCCATGCACGCCCCCGGAGGCCTCGGCGGTCCGCTGATCGAAGGCAAGGACCCCAAGGCCCTGGCCGCCGTTCTCGACGTCGACGAAGGCTTCGCCAGTCGCATCCAGCATACGGCCGCCTCGCTGGGCGCGATGGAGGCCCTGGCCGCGGTCGCCGAGAAGACGCCCCTCTCCGCCCCCACCTCGAACGTCGAGCGCAGTTCGGGCTTCGGCGTCCGCTTGGATCCCTTTACGGGACGGCCGGCGTTTCATTCCGGGCTGGACTTCGCAGGCGGGTTCTCCACGCCGATCCACGCGACGGCGCCGGGCGTCATCTCCTTCACCGGCGTGCGCTCCGGCTACGGGAACACCATCGAGATCGACCATGGCGGGGGTTTCAAGACCCGCTATGCACACCTTCAGGCCATTGCGGTGAATGTTGGCCAGAGAGTTGCAGTAGGCCAACGTATCGGCGCCATGGGGTCCACAGGACGCTCCACGGGGCCGCATCTGCATTACGAGATCTGGGTCAATGGCAAGCCTCAAAACCCGGATCGGTTCCTGAGGGCTGGTGAATATGTTCAGCAAGACGAGTAAGCCCGCTCCGCACCCGGTTTCGCGCCCTGTCGCGCCGCCGCAAGCGCTGGAGCCCGCCACCGTTCGCAAGGCCGCCGCGGTCTCGGTGATCGGCAAGGACATCACGATCGAGGGCGGTATCGCCGGCGAGGGCGAAGTCCACATCGACGGCGTGGTCCGCGGCGACGTCCGCGTCGGCCGGCTTTCGATCGGCGAGAGCGGTCATGTCGAGGGCACGGTCGCGGCCGAGCTGGTGGAAGTGCGCGGCAAGGTCGTCGGCTCGGTCACCGCAAAGCAGATCCGCCTCTTCGCTACGGCTCACGTGGACGGCGACATCACCCACGAGCAGCTGGCGATGGAGACCGGCGCGTCCTTCCAGGGGCGCAGCCTGAAGTTCCAGCGTCCCAGCGCGCCTCGCGAAGCTGCCTTGCCGGTCAGCGACGTGATCAACCTCAACGCCGCGTCCGCCCAGGGCTGATCTTTCCCCTCTGGGACAGGCCCCGGCCTCGAGCCGGAATGAGGGCTAGGCCGAATCCTCACCCATGGCGCCCAGCCGTTGGGCCAGGGCCGCGCCCATGAAGGCGTCGAGGTCGCCGTCCAGCACCCCCTGGGTGTC
>CAZTMF010000198.1:0-6219 GCA_964614675.1 uncultured Caulobacteraceae bacterium
TCCACGCCATGACCGCGTCGGAGATGTTCGGCGTGCCGATCGAGGGCATGCCGTCGGACGTCCGCCGCCGGGCGAAGGCGATCAACTTCGGCATCGTCTACGGCATCTCGGCCTTCGGCCTGGCCAACCAGCTGGCGATCCCGCAGGACGAGGCCGGGGCCTACATCAAAACCTATTTCGAGCGGTTCCCCGGCATCCGCGCCTACATGGACGCCATGCGCGCCGAGGTGCGCGAGAAGGCCTATGTGACGACCATCTTCGGACGGAAGATCAACATCCCGGCGGTGCGCGGCAAGTCGCCGGCCGAGCGGTCTTTCGCCGACCGGGCCGCGATCAACGCGCCGATCCAGGGCGCCGCCGCCGACGTGATCCGCCGGGCGATGATCCGAATGCCGCAGGCCCTGAAGGACGCCGGCCTGTCCGCGAGGATGCTGCTGCAGGTGCACGACGAACTGGTGTTCGAGGCGACCGAAGCCGAGGCTGACGCCGTCTGCGCCGTCGCCAAGGCGGTCATGGAGCGCGCCGCCGAGCCCGCCGTGGCCCTGACCGTCCCGCTGGTGGTCGAGGCTCGCGCCGCCCGCAACTGGGACGAGGCGCACTAGCGCGTCGCGGGCGGGGGAACAGAGCCTTTGAAGACCCAGGCGGCGTCCGAACTCTGGAGGCGGCTCGCCGCGGACCGGGACGAGTTGCGGTACGCCGAGGCGGCCGCGCTCGCCGCAGAGTTCATCGACGCCTGGCCCGAGGACGACCGCAGGCGGGCGGCGGAGGTCACGCGGCTGTTCTGCCTGAGCCGCCTGCAGAGATGGGTCGAGGTCGAGGCCCGGGCGCGCGGCGCGGCGATCGACTTCCCCGAAGATCCGCATTGGGCGGAATACCTGGCCGAAGCGATGTTCCGCCAAGGGCGCACGGAAGAGGCCGATCGGATGATCGAGGCGGCCATCGCGGCGCGTCCAGAGCGGACCGAGCCGCGGGCCCTGCGCGCGGCCTTCAAGGCCGGCCAGGCGGGCTCGAGCGGGAGGCCCGCCCGCAAGATCCGCGTGTTCCCCAGCAAGCAGGCCTTCGAAGACGCCCGCGGCGTGGTCGAGACCTATCTGCTGCGCGGCATGCCCGCCCTTCCGCTGATCCGGCCCGACACCGTCTTCATGACCCTTGGATCCTGCTTCGCCGACAACCTGGCCGCCCGGCTGCGAGCCAGCGGCCATGAGGTGCATGCCGAAGGCATCGGCGAGGAGGTCAACAGCACCTACGCCAACCGCTACCTGCTGGAATGGATCGAGCAGGGCCCGGTCAGCGCCCCGACCCAGGTGATGGACGAGTTCTACGGCCCCGCCATCCGCGAGCGCTTCCGCAAGGCCGTCCAGGCCGCCGACATCCTGGTCCTGACCATGGGCGTGGCGCCGGCCTTCTTCCATCCTGACACCGGCGAGTTCGTCTTCATCCGGCCACGGTCATCCACCGACAAGGGCTTCCTGTACGGCCAGCACGTCATGCGGACGACCAGCGTCGCCGAGAATGTGGACAACGTGCAGGCCATCATCGATGCGGTGCGCCGGATTTCGGGTCGCCGCACCCAGGTGGTGCTCACCGTCTCGCCCGTGCCCCTGGGAGGGACGACCGAATTCCATTCGGCGGCCGTCGCCGACTGCATCTCCAAATCGACGCTGCGCCTAGCCTGTCACGAAGTCCTCGCCGCCCGCGCCAGGGACGGGGTGGTCTACTGGCCGAGCTTCGAGATCGTGCGCTGGTTCGGGCCCCACTTCGGTCCGGGGCTGCCGCGGGTCTACGGAAACGACGACGGGCATTCCCGGCACGTGTCCGCCTGGCTCGTCGATCTGATCGTGGACCTGTTCCTCGAGCACTACGCCGATCGCCAGTCCTTGCCGGCCGCGTGATCGGATGATCCGTCGCCCTCAGCCGCCGGTCCCTCGCGCATGAAGATCGCGGTGGTCCTGATCGTGCGGGACTGGGCGGCGCTGAACGAGGCCTATGCTTTCGAGCACGCCTTCCAGGCCCTGACCGACGCGGGCCTGTCGCAGCCCTATTACATCCTCGTCGCCGAAGGCTTCGAGAAGGTCCCGCCGCCAGTTGTCGAACGCTGGAAGGCCGCCAACATCCTGATCGAGGACTGTTCGGGAACAGCGGCCTCGCTCCTGGCCGAGGAGCCGGATTTCCAGGGCCTGCCGGACAACCCTACCTATCGGGTCACCCTGCTCAGGCACCTGATCCTGGAGCGGTATTTCGCCGGTGAGCCGGTGCTGTCGGTCGACGCCGACATCGTCTGGCGGATGGATCCCTATCGCCTGTTCGGCGGCTGGACCGGCGGCGACTTCGCCCTCGGCGGCTCGGGATTCCTGGTCCACGCGGCGAGCCGCGGGTGGTTCGACGCCTATCGTCTGGGCCTGAAATCCGCGCTCACCGGCGGCGCCCTCACGGCCGACTTCCGGGAGGAGAAGTTCGGCAACGACCGCGTCCTGCACGACCAGCACCTGATCCGCCACCTGACGGCCAAGGGCCTGATGCAGGACGACTGGAACGCCTGCCGGCGCTCACCCGAGCTGGCTGGCCTCGCCCTAGTGCACAACCCGCTCTATCCGAAGGACGGTCTGGTCGATCCACCGGACCGGCTGGTCTTCGAACGGACGGCCGCGGGCGAAAGCTTCTCCGGCGCGAGGGTCGCCTTCTGGCACATGCAGACCAGCTTCACGATGCTCTGCTCGTTCTTCTTCATCTGCCAGCCGTTGATCGAGCAGCACGGAGGCCGACTGCCGTTCCCCAGGCCCAAGGCCGGCCGCGACAACCTGAAGGCCGCAATGCTGCACCGGCTGCGGGAGATGATCGTCGAAGGCCAGATCGACGAGCCGGGCTGGAAGACCATCCGCCCACTGATGTTCCGCCGGGGTATCTACAAGGCTTTCTTCAGCGGCAAGTTCCCCGCCTTGCTGTTCAGCGACCGCTATTGGTGGGAGCCAAAGGTGTTCGGCTGAGCTACTCGGCCGCCTGGATCTGCGGCCGCGCCGCCATCGGGCCGGCGCGCTCGTCGTCCAGCATGTAGTCGCGGGTCATGGGCAGGACGGCGACCGTCTTGGTCAGCTGCAGCTGGAAATTGAAGTTCTCGCCGTAGATGAAGCCGTATTCGCTGCAGGCCAGGTAGAACTCCCACATCCGGCAGAAGCGCTCGTCGTAGAGCCGCGCGATCTCCTCGCGCTCGGCCCAGAAGCGCAGCCGCCAGTGCTTCAGGGTCTCGGCGTAGTGCAGGCGCAGGATCTCGATGTCGGTCGCCCAGAGGCCGGTCTCCTCGACCGCCGCCAGGGTCTCGGAGATGGCGGGAATATAGCCGCCGGGGAAGATGTACTTGCGGATCCAGCCGTTGGTGAGTCCGGGCGAGGAGCGCCGGCCGATCGAATGGATCAGGGCGACGCCGTCGTCGCTGAGCAGCCGTTCGACGTCCTGGAAGTACTCCAGGAAGAAGGGCGCCCCGACATGCTCGAACATGCCGACCGAGACGATGCGGTCGAAGGGCCCGGCCACGTCGCGGAAATCGGTCAGGCTGAAGCGCACCCGGTCCTCGAGCCCCGCGTCCGCGGCCCGGCGCTGCGCGATCGCCAGCTGCTCCTGCGACAGGGTCACGCCCAGGACCTCGACGTCGTGGTTGGCGCCGAGATAGAGCCCCAGGCCTCCCCAGCCGCAGCCGATGTCGAGCACCTTCATGCCGGGTTGGAGCCGGAGCTTGGCGGCGAGGTGGGCTTTCTTGGCGAACTGCGCTTCCTCCAGCGTCATGTCCGGCCGGGCGAAATAGGCGCAGGAGTACTGCATGTCCCGGTCGAGGAAGCGCCGATAGAGGTCGTGGGACAGGTCGTAGTGGTGGGCGACGTTGCGCCGGGCGGCGTTGCGGTGGTTCCACTGCTCGATCCGCCGGCGCGCCGAGTTCAGCGCCTTGGCGAGGGCGCCGCGCCGTCCGGACGAGCGGTTGTTGCGGCCGGCCAGCTCCAGCAGTTGCCAGATGTCGCCTGCCTCGATCACGAGGCCGCCGTCCATGTAGGCTTCGCCCGTGCCCACCTCGGGCTTGGCCGCGATCTGGCGTGCGCCCTTGGCGGTGAGCTTCACCGCGACCTTGGGGCCCGTGCCGTCGCCGTAGGTCTCGACCCTGCCGTTGGGAAGCCGGACCTGCAGATCGCCGACCCGGATGAAACGCTTGAGGAAGGCATGAAGCATCGGCGCCTCCAGGAACAGCTGTACCAACTCTTGCCCGCTTTTCGCCGGTTTGCAGGCGCCCTTTCAAGTCCGGCGTGTCCGGCTCCCGCTTGCCCGCGCTCCGAAAGTCGCTAATCCGCGCCCATGGCCCTGCTGACCGCCCTGAGCCCCGCCGACCTGATCGCGGCCCTTCTGTTCGGCTTTTGCTGGCTGGCTTACGAGCCCCTGGTCAAGCGCCTGACCCGGCGGGGTCCCGACCTCATCAACAGCCACATGACGGTGGTGCGCACCGCCTGGATGCAGGCGATGGCGCGCCGGGAAGCCAGGTTCCTGGACAGCCAGCTGATGGGCCACGTCATCACCTCGGCTTCGTTCTTCGCCTCCTCCAACCTGATCATCATCGCGGCGGCGGCCGGCGCCATGTTCAAGGGCGGCGAGGTCCTGCGGCAGGCCGGCGCGGCCGCCCCCCTCCTGGCCAGGGCGCCGACGCAGGTGCTCGAGCTCAAGCTGGCCCTGATCGTCCTGGTCCTGGGCCGCAGCCTGCTGTCGCTGATCTGGGCGATCCGCCAGCTGAATTACTGCATCGGCGCGATCGGCGCGGCGCCCGATCCCAAGGGCGATCCCGTGCGGCTGCAGGCCTATGGCGCGGCGGCGGCGGCGGTGCTGAACCCGGCCCTGTCGGCCTTCAACGCCGGCGTGCGCGGCTATTACTTCGCTCTGGCTGCGGCGAGCTGGCTGCTGGGGCCGTTCCCCTTCGCGGTCGTCACCGTGGGAGCGGTGTCGCTGCTGGTCTGGCGGCAGGTGAGCTCCAGCTCCGCCAACGGCGTGCGCCGGCTGAGGACGCTGCTGGAAGAGTCCTCCTCGGAGTCACGATAGTCCGAGCGCGACCCTTTGCTTGCGGGTGAGCCGCGCGGCGATGATGGCGTGGGCCTCGGTGAGATAGGCCTTGAGATCGCCCCCGTCGAAGCTCTCCGGATCGTCCAGGAACACCCACTTGGCGCGGGCCAGATAGGGCGCCGGCCGAGCCGCCCCGGTCTCGTTCAGCATCTCGAAGGCCACGTCGTTGGCCTTGAACGACAGGGTTCCCGAGGGCCCGAGCACGGCGAACATCTTGCCGCCGACCTTGAACACCCGATCGGTCTCCCACTGGATCTCGCCAGTGGCGGCGGGCAGCGAGAGGCAGAAGGCGTCGATCTCGCCCGGGGTCATCAGGCCTCGACGCCGAGACCGATGGGGCACACCACGCCGGTGCCGCCGAGCCCGCAGTAGCCGGCCGGGTTCTTGGCCAGGTACTGCTGGTGGTAGCCCTCGGCGAAATAGAACTCCGGCGCCTCGCGGATCTCGGTGGTGACATCCTCCATGCCGCGCTCGGCCAGGGCCTTGGCGTAGGCGTCGCGCGAGGCGTAGGCCGCCCGCTCCTGGGCGTCGGAATAGGTGTAGAGCGTCGAGCGGTACTGGGTGCCGATGTCGTTGCCCTGGCGCATGCCCTGGGTCGGGTCGTGGTTCTCCCAGAAGGTCTTCAGCAGCTGCTCGAAGGAGATGGTCTTGGGGTCGTAGACCACCAGCACCACTTCCGCGTGACCGGTACGGCCGGAGCAGACCTCCTCGTAGGTGGGATTGGGCGTCGAGCCGCCGGAATAGCCGACGGCCGTGACCAGCACGCCCGGCAGCTTCCAGAACAGCCGCTCGGCCCCCCAGAAGCAGCCCATGCCGAACTGCGCCAGCTCGGCGCCCTGGGGATAGGGCCCTTTCAGCGGCGCGCCGTTGACGAAATGGGTCGCATCGGTGTGGATCGGATCGGGACGGCCCGGCAGGGCCTCGTTCTTGGCGGGCAGTCTCAGTTTGTCGGCGAGCGCCATGGGGTCAGGCCTTCCATGCTTGCTCCTCTAAGATAGGCGAACGCGGCGTCTGCGCCAGACGGCTTGCCCCGAGGACGCGCCTGTCTATATTCCGCGCCTTCCGCGCCGGGCCCCCTGGGCCAGCACGGGGGTGAGGTGGCCGAGTGGTTGAAGGCGCACGCCTGGAACG
>CAZTMF010000199.1:0-6152 GCA_964614675.1 uncultured Caulobacteraceae bacterium
CGGCCGACAGCTTGCGGGTCTCGAACTGGGTCTCCTGGGAGGCCCGCATCAGCTGGGAGATCTGCTCCTTCAGCCGGCCGGTCTCCTCCGCGCGGCGGGTCTCGATGGCCTGGACCTGCTGTTCGAACTTCTTGAGCACCTCTGCGACCGGCTTCAGCTGGCCTTCGAGCTGGCTCTGGGCCAGCGCCTGCTGGGACTGGAAGGTCTCGTTCGCCCGCGCCACCAGCTGGTCGGCCACCGCGCCAGCAGATTCCGCCGCCTGGGCCTTGAGCAGGGTGTTCGCCTCCTCGCGGCTCGACTCGAGCTGGCGGTTCCGCTCCTGGGCCGCGGCGAGATCGCGATCCAGATTGGCCGACCGGCCGCGCTCGCGCATCAGCGCCTTCAATGCGCCCAGGAAACCGCAAAGCGCCACCACAGCGACAGCGCTCAGGCAGAGGATCACGAGTTCGAAGGTGTTCATCCGATTCTGACTAGAGAGAGTCGGAATCAGCGGCAACCGCCGGAGGGGCCGAATCGTCAAGGCCCAACTCAAAAACGCTGCTATCTCGGACGTGGTCTGTGGACCTTCGGGCTCCGCCGCCGCAGACTGCCCCGCAAGAGAAATACGGGGAGCGCCGCATGGCCACATTCCGGGTCGTCCGCACCGATGCGGAATGGAAGCGGATCCTGCCGCCGTTCACCTATCAGGTGCTCCGGCAGGCGGCGACCGAGCGGCCGTTCACCAGCCCGCTGAACGACGAGCACCGCGCCGGGATCTTCCGCTGCGCCGGATGCAACTGGCCGATCTATTCCTCCAAGGACAAGTTCGAGAGCGGCACCGGATGGCCCTCGTTCGTCCGCCCGCTCAACGCCCAGGCCGTAGGCTACACCCACGACACCAGCCTCCTGATGGTCCGCACGGCGGTGCACTGCGCCAATTGCGGCGGCCACCTCGGCCACGTGTTCGACGACGGTCCCCCGCCCACCGGCAAGCGCTACTGCATGAACGGCGTGGCGATGAAGTTCCAGCCTGCCTGACGCTTCCGGCTAGGGCTGCGGCCGGGACAGCAGGGGAGGCGTCGCGTTCCCCGCCGGCAGGGCGAGCTGCGGGCCCGCGGGCTGGTCGAGCAGCGCGATGGTCCGCCGCACGATGGGCGACTCGATCACGAAGGCCGCGTCGATCTTCTGCGCCGCCTGGGTCAGGACGCCGGTGACATAGGGAGCTCCGGCGCCGGCCAGAGGCGCGCCGGGTCGCCGCTCAAGCGTGCTGGCGAGGAACACCGGGCCGCCGGAATTGCCTTCGAACACCCGCATGTCGAGCATGAAGATCGGATAGCTGTCGCCGGCCACCACCGGATAGGACGAGATGTGGGCGGCCCGAAGGATGGGGAAGCCGCTCGGATTGGCCGCATAGCCCTGGGGAAAGCCCAGCACGAACATCTCGTCGCCGGGCTCGATGCCGCCGGGCTCGAAGCTCGTCTCGTCGGCGAGCCAGCCGAGCGGGATGGCGGCCTTGGCGAATTCGGGTGGGGCCTGGATCGACATCACCGCGATGTCCTGGCTGGGATTGCGCAGCCAGAGCAGATTGGCGCCGTCGCGGATCGGAAGGGGCTGGGAGGAGAACTTCCAGGCCCCGTCCTCGCCCTTGAACCGATAGCCGATGTAGGCGGTGGCCCCAGGCATGTCGTCGAACACGTGCCCGGCGGTGACCAGCACGGTGCGCGGCGAGCCGTCGGGCCTCGGCGCGCTCACCAGGAATCCCGTGCCCACGATCCGGACGTTGCCCTTGTCCGGCTGGGGCTGCTCGATCTGGACGGTGGCGCTGATCATCGCCACGGGCAGGTCAATGGCCATGGCGGGACCTGTTAGCAGAGGTTGGCATGCGGTGGGCCTTTGATCGGAGAAAGGTGGCGGAGTCTTGGCGCAGGGGAGCGACGGCGTCAGTGTACGGGAGTTGAACCCGACCCCTGGTCCGTGAGAGCACGGCGGCATGAGCGTGTCCCCACAGAAGCCCAGTCTTCCCGAGCCGCCCAAGGCGCCGCGCCAGCAGCGCCGCATAGAGCAGCTTGGCCGGGTCCGCCACGACGACTACGCCTGGATGAAGGACGAGAACTGGCGCGAGGTGCTGCACGACCCCAAGGCTCTGCGCTCCGATATCCGCCAGCATCTGGACGACGAGAACGCCTACACCAAGGCCGTGCTTGCCTCGACCGAGCCGCTGCAGGCCCAGCTGTTCGAGGAGATGAAGGGCCGCATCAAGGCCGACGACGCCTCCGTGCCGGAGCCCGACGGTCCGTTCGAATACCAGGTGCGCTACGAGATCGGGGCCCAGCACCCCCTGCACGTCCGCCGCCGGCGAGCCCCCGGCGCCCCCGAGGAGGTGCTGATCGACGCCGACGCCCTCTCCAAGGGCAAGGCCTATTTCAACCTGGCCCGCGCCGAGCACAGTCCGGATCACGGGCTCTATGCCTATGCCGCAGACGAGCAGGGCTCGGAGATCTACCGCGTCTATGTGAAGGCCCTGGCGACGGACGAGGTCCTGGCCGAGCCGGTCGAGCAATGCACCGGCGACTTCTGCTGGTCGCAGGATTCCGAATGGCTCTTCTGGGTCTGGCGCGACTCCGAGGGCCGGCCGGCCAAGGTGTTCCGCCGCCCGGCGCGCGGGGGCGCCGAGGACGACGCCCTGGTCTATGAGGAGCCCGACGACGGCTTCTTCCTGCACGTCCGCAGGTGCTCGTCGGGGGCGTACATCGTCATCGGGGCGGGCAATCACGAGACCAGCGAGAGCTGGCTGATCCCCTGCACCGACCCGACCTCGGCGCCGAGGCTGGCCGAGAAGCGGCGGGCGGGGGTGCTCTACGACCTCGAGCACTGGGGCGATCGCTTCGTGGTCCGCACCAATGCGGACGGCGCGGTGGACTTCAAGCTGATGTTCGCCGACGAGGCCGATCCGTCGAGGGCGAGCTGGCGCGAGTTCGTGGCCCACCAGCCCGGCCGGCTGATCGAGGGCGTCATGGCTTTCTCGGGCCATCTGGTCCGCAGCGAGATCTCCAACGCCGTCGACCGGATCGTGGTCGCCGAGCGCGGCTCCCTGGCCGAACACGCGATCGCCTTCGACGAGGAGGCCTTCGCCCTCTCGATGGACGGCGGCTACGAGTACGACACCACCATCCTGCGCTTCATCTACCAGTCGCCGACCACGCCCAGGCAGTGGTTCGACTACGACATGGCGACGAGACGACGGACCCTGCTGAAGACCCAGGAGATCCCCTCCGGCCACGATCCCGAGCGCTATGTCGTGCGCCGGCTGACGGCCACGGCCGAGGACGGGGCGGAGATCCCGATCACGGTGCTGCACCTGAAGTCGACGCCGGTCGACGGCTCCGCGCCGCTGCTGGTCTACGGCTATGGCGCCTATGGGCTGTCGATGCCGGCCGGCTTCTCGATCGTCCGCCTGCCGCTGGTGGACCGGGGCTGGGTTTTCGCCATCGCCCACATCCGCGGCGGCTCGGAGAAGGGGCGCGGCTGGTTCCTCGATGGGCGGCGGTTCAAGAAGAAGAACAGCTTCACCGACTTCGTCGCCTCGGCCGAGCATCTGATCGCGCTGGGCTATGGCCGGGCGGGCCGCATCGTCGCGCAGGGCGGCTCGGCCGGCGGCATGCTGATGGGCGCCGTGGTCAATCTGCGTCCCGAACTCTTCGCCGGCATCGTCGCCGAGGTGCCCTTCGTCGACGTGCTGAACACCATCTCCGACGAGGACCTGCCGCTGACGCCGCCGGAGTGGCCCGAGTGGGGCGACCCGACCCGTGACGAAGCGGCCTATGACTACATCGCCGGCTACAGTCCCTACGACAATATCGAGCCTCGGGCCTATCCGGCCATCCTCGCGACGGGGGGCCTGTCGGATCCTCGCGTCACCTACTGGGAGCCGGCCAAATGGGTGGCGCGGCTTCGCGAGGCCGGCGAAGCGCCGCGGCCGGTGCTGCTCAAGATCAACATGGACGCCGGCCACGGCGGCGCCTCTGGCCGGTTCGATCATCTGAAGGACCCGGCGCTGGCTTATGCCTTCGCCATCTGGGCCATGGATCAGGGAGATGCTGGGGGATGAAGCTGCGGGGGGCCGGCGGGGGCGACGTCGAGGCGATCCAGGCGATTTATGCTCATCATGTACTGAACGGGCTTGGCACCTTCGAGGAGGTCCCGCCGACTCCGGCCGAAATGGCCGGACGCTGCGCCGCCGTCGCCGACCGCGGCCTGCCCTGGCTGGTGGCGGAGGAGGGCGGTCTGGTCCTGGGCTACGCCTACGCCGGCCCGTTCCGCACCCGCGCCGCCTATCGCTACACCGTCGAGGACAGCGTCTACGTGGCCGAGGCAGCGCGCGGGCGGGGGATCGGCAAGGCCCTGCTCGCGTCCCTGATCACCGAATGCGACGGGCTGGGCCAGCGCCAGATGGTGGGGGTGATCGGCGACTCCGGCAACCGGGCCTCCATCGCCCTGCATCGGTCCCTGGGCTTCGAGCTGAAGGCGGTGATCCCCGCCGTCGGCTGGAAATTCGAGCGCTGGGTTGACGTGGTCTGGATGCAACGGTCGCTGGGGCCGGGCGCCACATCCCTCCCTGACGGCCCCGGCATCACCGGGATGAGCGTCTGATGACCACCGTCTTCCAGGGCCTTCCCTCGCGGGTCGTCTTCGGCAAGGGCGCCCTGGCCGGGCTCGCCGACGAGGCCGAGGCCCTGGGCTGCCGACGGATGCTGGTGGTCTGCACCGGCTCCCAACGGACGGCCGCCGAGCGGGCCCTGGGCGTCCTCGGCGGCGCGGGCGCCGCCTTGTTCCCCGGCGCGGCCATGCACACCCCGGTCGAGGTGACCCTGGAGGTGATGAAGCTGGTCGAGGCGGAGGACATCGACGGCGTGGTGGCGATCGGCGGCGGCTCGGCCATCGGGCTATCCAAGGCCATCGCGCTTCGCACCGACCTTCCGCAGATCGTCGCGCCCTCGACATACGCCGGGTCGGAGATGACGCCAGTGCTGGGCCAGACCGAGGCCGGCCGCAAGACCACCCAGCGCTCGGTCAAGGTGTTGCCCGAGACGGTGATCTATGACCTCGAGCTCAGCCTCTCCCTGCCGGCGTCGGTCAGCGTCACCTCCGGCTTCAACGCCATGGCCCACGCGGCCGAGGCTCTCTACGCCGAGATCCCCAATCCGCCGCTGCTGGCCATCGCCGAGGAGTGCGTGCGGCTGATGGCGCGCGCCCTGACCCGCATCGTCATCGATCCCGGCGACGAAACGGCCAGGGCCGCCGCCCTGGAGGCCGCCTGGCTCGGCGGCTGGTCCCTGGCCAACGGCGGATCGGCCCTGCACCATCGGCTCTGCCACATGCTGGGCGGCGCGTTCGGTCTGCCGCACGCCGAGACCCACACCGTGCTCCTGCCGCACATCCTGGCCTACAACCTGCCCTCCGCCCCCGAGGCCCTGGGCCGCCTCGGCCGGGCGCTCAACACGCCAGAGCCCGCCGAGGTGCTGTTCGACCTCGGCCAGAGCCTCGGCGCGCCCGCGGCCCTGAAGGACATCGGCATGCCCAAGACAGGGATCGACGAGGCCGCCGACGCCATGATCGCCCAGGGTGGCTGGAACCCGCGCGCCCTGGATTCGGTGTCCTTGAAGCGCCTGCTCCGCCGGGCCTGGTCGGGCGACCATCCGCGCATGGAGCGCGGCGGGCTCTTGCTGAAGCCCGCCTTCTAGAACTGGCGCGCGCCCGCGGCTCAGTTTAACCGCCCGGGGCATGGCGACCACGGTCAGATCCGCCTATCGCGCGCTGATCCAGCGCGGCGAGATCGCGCCCGATCCCGGCCAGGAGGCAGGGCTCGGGGCCCTGGCGCGGCTCGAGGACGAGCTCAACGCCGTGGGCGAGGCGACGATCTTCTCGCTGTTCCGGCGCCATCCCCAGCCTCGGGGCGTCTACCTCTGGGGACCGGTCGGGCGTGGCAAGTCCATGCTGATGGACCTCTTCTTCGAGACCGCGCCGGTGGAGAAGAAGCGCCGCGACCACTTCTATGCCTTCATGGCCGAGGTCCACGGCCTGATCGACGCCTGGCGCAAGGGCGACGCCGCCGAGCGGCGCGCCAGGTTCGGCCAGGCCCGGGGCGACGATCCGATCGCGCCGGTCGCCGAGCT
>CAZTMF010000200.1:0-6147 GCA_964614675.1 uncultured Caulobacteraceae bacterium
TGGGCCACCATGCCGGCTCCCCACGCCACGGCGGGCCAGACGAACCACCAGTAGCGCGGGCTCGCGACCAGATTGATCGCGACGAGCACGGCCATCACCACCACATATTGGATCAGGTGGACGTAGAAGCCCTTCACCTTGCGTACGTGGGCGAGCGCGAGCGCTTCGTCGGGCCGGAGATTGGGGGATCGGGGCGCTTCCATGGCGGGCTCCTTCAGGCGTTCGAGGTCGATTTCGAATACCGCCGCGAGGGCATTGAGCGACTCCAGGCTGCCGGGCTGGCCGCGCTCGAGCCGCTGGATGGTACGCACGCTGAGACCCGATACCTCGGCCAGCTGTTCCTGCGACCAGCCGCGTTGCAATCGCAGTTTCTGGATCAGCATGGTGTCGTCCCTCGTGGGCGATACAGCCCGACTTGAGCGCAGGTGCCATTGGGACGCCACGTCACGGGCCCGTCAATTGGCCGACAGACGCGCGACACTGAGGCGCGAGCGGAGTCGAGCCAACGCAGCCCACGGTCCTCGCGCCGGCCTCACCAGCTGTTCAGTTTGCGCAATTTGGGCGCCTTCTTGCGCTGATTGGCGTCCATGCGGCGCAGCAACCCTTTGAGCTGGTCGATCGCCTCCAGCAGGTATGGACCCTTGTTCAACATCACGCATTCGGCGCGCGCCGCCATCGCCGCATCGGTCATCTCGCCGCGTGAAGGGCCGCCCTTTTTCACCAGGTGTTCGAGCACCTGGGTCGCCCAGATGACCGGGACCGAGGCCGCCTCGGCCAACCACAGGATCTCCTCCTGCATCTCGGCGGTGCGCGCGAAGCCGATTTCGACGGACAGGTCGCCGCGGGCGATCATCACCGCCGCCGGCTGGCGGCCAGCCGCCTGGACGATGATCTCCGGCAGATTGGAGACTGCGCGAGCCGTTTCGATCTTCAGGATCAAAGAGATCTCGCGCCAATGATCGGGTCGTAGTTCGCTGAGAGCGTCCTGCAGCATCCGCACGTCGGCCCCGGACTGGACGAACGAATACTCGATGCCGTCGGCATGAGCGGCGACGAAGACGAGAGCGGCGCGGTCCGCGTCGGTCAAGGCGTCGACGTGCAAGTCGGTATCTGGAAAATTCAGGGCCTTCTCGCCCTTGAGCTTGAGACCTCGCGCCTCGACCGAGATCACGCGGGCGAGCACGCCCCAGGCCTCGAGGCGTTCGATCTCCGCCGTCAGCTTGCCGTCGTCGACGAAGATCCGGTCGCCGAGCTGGGCGACGTCCAGGGCCTCCGGAAGCGTGCATTCTACCGCGAAATGACGCGCCTCGCATTCGACCTTGTCGAGGTGTCCCGGCCGCGTGACGGCGAGCAGGTCCTTGAGCTCGATCCTCTCGCGCTTGCCGGGAAGACGGATATCGCCGGTGCGGATCTTGGGCCCGGCGAGATCCATGAAGACCTTCAGCCGAAGACCTGTGGCGGCCTCCGCGGCCCGCAGGTGTCCGATCATGCGGCCCCAGGCCTCGGCGTCGTCATGAGCGCAGTTGATGCGGATGGCGTTCACGCCGCGCTTGGCCAGTTCAAGCATGAAGCCGGGGTCGTCGGCGGCTTCGCTCGGGCAGGTGACCAGCAGGCCGACCGGCTCGGCCGGGCTCCGCCGGCCCAGGATCTTGCGGGCCTGGGCGGCGAGGCGGCGCTCGCCGGCGTAGAAGGCCTTGTCCGACGGCGGGCCGGCCGGCGGGACTCCCTGCAGCGCCGCAAGCGCCGCCTGGACCGCCCGCAGGGTCGGAATGACCCGGCCCTCCATCCGCCCGAGCGACGACAGGCCGAGCGGCGCCAGTTCACGCTGCAGCGTCCGGAGGTCCCGCCGCCGGGCTGAAATATAGGCGGCGAGGTTCGTGGCGCTGTCCACGAAACCCGGCCGGTCGATCACGGGCCGCCACGCCTGGACCAGGGCGTCACCCTCGCGCTCCACGGCTTCGATGAGCGCGTCGATCTTGCCGGCGATCCTGGCGAGATCGGGGGTCATGTCGGCGCGAGGTCGAGCGCCGCGTGGCTCGGCCGAGGCTCATCCATCCGCACGGAGATTTCTGGCCCGACCCAGAGGGGAACGCCAGGACGAAGGTCATGCGCCCGGCCCCGCACTGCGAGCCTCATCGCATCGCCAGATTCCAGGATCGCCTCGACGCCGGCTTGATCGATCCTGATCTTCAGGAAGCGATCGCGCCATTGGACTCGGAACGTCAGGCCGGCCCAATCCGTCGGCAGGTGTGGGTCGAGGGCCAAACCCTCGTCGCTGAACGACAGGCCGCCAAAACCGTAGACCGCCATCATCCAGAGACCGCCGAGACAGGCGATGTGCACGCCGCCACTGATGGCGCCCTGGCTGTCGTGCAGATCGACCGCAGCGGCGTCGCGGAAGAAGGTGAGCGCCGCGGCGGGGTCGCCGAGGCGCGCCGCCGCGAGGCCATGGGTGACGCGGCTCAATGAGCTGCCGTGGCCGCAGCGCGTCTCGTAATAGCGAAGGTTCTTTGCGGCCGAACCGTCCGGAAAAGCCTCGGGCAGGACGGCCAGGAGCGCGACCACGTCGGCCTGTTTGATGATCTGCGTTCGGCTGATCCGTTCCTGGCCCAGCACGAGGTCCATGGGCGTGGTTCGTTCCGGGTAGTGCGCGAGGTCGATGTCTTCGAGGTCGAAATAGCCGGCGAACTGTTCGAACAGGCCGAGATCGGGATCAAAGCCGCTGACGATCGTCTTCGCCGCCTCCCGCCATGTCTGCAGTTCCGCCTCGTCCAGGTCCAGCTTGCGGGAGAGGTCATCCCAGCGTTCCGGCCAGCGTTGACTCAGGAGTGCGGCGGTTTCGAGCGCGCGCTCGATGGTCCAGCGGGCCATGACGTTGGTGTAGGCGCTGTCGTCGATCCCGCGATGGTATTCGTCAGGGCCCATGACGCCGCGAATGTGGCGTCTCCCATCGGCCTCCAGTTGGGCGCGGCTCGCCCAAAATCGGCCGGTCTCCAGCAGGATTTCCGCCCCGGCGTCCCGAAGGAAGCCATCGTCTCCAGACGCCAGCCAATAATGCCACACGGCGTAGGCGACATCCGCGCTGATGTGCTGCTCCTGCGTGCCGGTGAAGACTTCCACCGGCTGTCCACCCAGGCCGATCACGTGTTCCGGCGTGACCTCGGCGCCGGACCTAGCGGATTCCCAGGCATAGAGCGCGCCGCGCCAACCCAGTCGGCGGGCCTTCGCCCGCGCCGCATCCAGGGTGTGGAACCGGTACATCAGCAGGGCGCGCGCGGCCGGCGGATTTGTCAGGGTGTAGAAGGGCAGCAGATAGATCTCTGTGTCCCAGAAGACATGGCCCCCGTATTGGTCGCCGGTAAGCCCGCGCGCGGCGATCGAGACCCGTTCGTCGGCAGGATTGGCGGCGCCGTTCAGATGGAAGAGGGCGAAGCGCAGATCCCGCTGGGCGTCGTCGTCGCCCTCCACCTCGACATCGCTGTCCCGCCACCGGCGCATCCAGGCCTCCTGATGGCCGGCGATGGCCGAGGTCCAGCCCTTGATGACGACGTTTTCGAGCTTGGCGCGAGCAGACCGACCTGCCTCCCGGCCGTCGTCCTCGCCCCGCGTCATCGCGACGGCATAGGTGAATCGAGCGCTTTGGCCGGGGCGGGCCATCCACCGCCAGCGGCCGTGAAAGGGAGCCTCCACGGCCGACGAAACCACCTGCTCCGCGACCGACAACACCGAGGTGGATGCTGCGGCCAGGCGCATGCCGGAACGGCGCGTGCGCCAGATCTTCAGATTGGCCGCCTCATGATCCTCCACGAGCGAGGGGGCTGCGCCCCAGGCCGCTTCGAGGTCCATCACGACTTCCCCGCCATCCGCTTCCATATCGACGAGTTGCAAACCGACGGCGGGTTCGCGGAGCGACGCCAGGCGCAAGGTCCGCAAACGCAGATGGGCCGAGGGTCCCATCCGGTGGCGCTCATCGGTCAGCAGCATCCCCCGCGAAAGATCCAGGGTCATCTGGAAGAACGCCGCCTCGTCCAGAGCCAGCGGCTCGCCATTGGCCGTGAGGCGAATCTGCAGGCCGGGGCCCGGAGTCAGGACAGGTCCAACCCCGTCTGGCCCCTTGTCGAACAGCCCCGCCACATACACGCCGGGTGAACTCTCGAGGGCTTCGCCGTGCAGGATCGCTGGCCCAGCCCGGATCCCGAGAAAGCCGTTGCCGATCGCAAACCGCGCGGCGCGGCTTATGGCGTCGGGCGGCGCGTAGCCCCGCTCGACCAGCACCCAGGCCGGATCGTCGGTCGGCACGAAGACATCGCCATCGATCACGCGCCGGCTCATGCCGTCACCGCCGAGAGCTGGCCGGTCGCCAAGGCGTCGAGGTCGACGGCGTCCAGGCTTTCCACCACGAGATCGGCCTCGACCGCGTGCAGGAGCTCCGCGTCTCCGAGGCGGGCGACGCCGAGCGACGCCATGGCGCCAGCGCGGGCGGCTTGGATGCCGACGGCGGCGTCCTCGACGACCAGACATGCCTGTGGTTCGACGTCCAGCGCCGTCGCCGCTGCGAGGTAGATTTCGGGATCCGGTTTGCTCCGCGTCACGTCCAGGCCGCAGAGGTTGACGGCGAAGGCCTTCAGCAGGGGTTCACCGGATGCGAGCTCGAGAGGCTCCATCATCTGGTTGGCGTTCTTTGACGCCGACGCCGCCGCCATCGGCCAGCCCAACGCCTCGATCGCTTCAATGAAACGCAGGCCGTCGGGAAAGGGCTCGACGCCGCCCTTCTCGATCAGCGCTTCCAGTCGGCCTTGCTTGCGTTCGGCGTAATCTTCCGCGCGATCATCGGCATCGGAGACGCGCAAGGCCCGGAGCGCGGCGCGCGCGCCGTCCAAACGAGGTTTGCCGGCGACCACGGCTTGATACATCCGGGTGGTGAACCGACCCGGATCGGCGAAGCCATCGAGCGCTTCGCGCCAGGCGCGTTCGTGCGGCGATTCCAGCAGGACGCCGTCGACGTCGAAAATGACAGCGGCCAGCTTTCGTGGCGGCTTTACCGGTCGGTGGAGTGTCATGCGGCTGCGCCCGGTTGTCGCTCGGCCTGACCGCGTCAGGCTTGGGAATCGCGGATCATCTCGCACTCGCGGCGTGGACGAGGTTCAGGAACAACCGACAGCGCGATACTGCGCACGGCCCCCAAACCGCAGGCCTGAGCCGTTGGCTGCTGCAGCGCCGGCGGCGCCGCTGGAGTGAATTAGGGTGGTGCAGACGAGCATCCGATCTAATTGGGCCAGAAGTATGGTGGCGGCGGCGACGAGCTGGGGCGGATACGTCTACGCCATACTCCCTGGCGTGAGAGCAGGTTGGTGATCGTTTTGTGACCGTTGGCGCCCCCGGGGAGACTGCCTCTCCTCAACCTCCGCCGCCTGTTCCTCCGCCGACGGAAAAGCAGTACGTCGACGAAAAAGTATGGAGTGGGCGTATGCGGGCAGTGGCGACGGCGATGGCGATGATGCTGGCGGGGGGCGCCGCGGCCGCACCCCTGGCCAGCCATCCGGCGGCGGAGGCCCAGGCGCTGGATCTGGCCCAGAAGGCCATCGCCCTGCGCTCGGTCGCGGGGCCGGGCAACAAGACCCCCGAGGTCGCGGCGCTGTTCAAGGCCGCCCTGGTGACGGGCGGCTTCGGCCCGGACGACGTGACCATCATTCCGGTCGACGACACCGCCTATCTGGTCGCCCGCTGGCGGGGCTCGGATCCCAAGCTGGGGCCGCTGGTCATCTCGGGCCACATGGACGTGGTCGAGGCCCGGCCCTCCGACTGGAAGCGCGATCCCTTCATCCCGGTGGTGGAGAACGGCTACCTCTATGGCCGCGGCGCCGCGGACATGAAGCTCGACGGCGCCATGGCCATCGCCTCGCTGATCGAGCTGAAGCGCCAAGGCTTCCGGCCGCGCCGCGACATCGTCATCGAGTTCTCCGGCGACGAGGAGACGCGGATGAAGAGCAGCGCCATCATCGCCGAGCAGCTGTCCAACGCCGAGCTGGTGCTGAACATCGACGGCGGCGGCGGGACGCTGGACGAGGCGACCGGCGCGCCGGAGTACTTCACCTGGCAGGGGGCCGAGAAGACCTACGCCGACTTCCAGCTGGTGGTGACCAACCC
>CAZTMF010000201.1:0-6118 GCA_964614675.1 uncultured Caulobacteraceae bacterium
ACCCCGGCGATCTTGGCGGCCGCCAGCACCGCCGGCTCCAGCCGGCCCGGCGGCGTGACCATGGCGATCCGGTCGACGCCCGCCACAGCGGCGGGGACGGCGTTCATCAGCAGGCTGGACGGATAGGCGGCGCGCCCGCCCGGCACATAGACGCCCACCGACTCCAGCGGCGTCCACCGCCAGCCGAGCCGGGCGCCCGTGGCGTCGACGAAGGCCTGGTCGGCCGGCCTCTGGCGCTCGTGGTAGCTCTTGATGCGGGACGCAGCGAGCTCGAGCGCCGCCTGCACCTCGGGCGCGCAGGCCCGGGCGCCCGCCTCGATCTCTTCGGCCGGCACGCGGATGGTCTCGGCGTCGAGCTCGACACGATCGAACCGCAGCGCAAGGCGCAGCACCGCCTCCAACCCCTCCGCCTGCACCTGCTCGACGATCTCGCGCACGGCCGCGTCGACATCCGCGGGCGCCCCCCGACGCTCGTCGAGGAAGGCGCGGAAGCGGTCGTCGAACCCGGGCTCGGCGGCGTCGAAGCGTCTCATGGCGCCTTCATCGCGGTTTCGACCGCAAACACAAGGGCGAGGACTGGCTCAGCCGAGCTCGTGGCTCGGCGAGCGCCGGGTCGGCCAGGGCTGGGAGACGTCGGCCAGCACCGCGTCCAGGCATTCGACGTCGAGCGCGAGGTCCGCGCCGCCGGCGAAGCTCAAGAGCACCGTCCCCGACGGCGCCTCGGCGGGATGGAAATCGACGGCCAGGAGCTCGACCACCGCGTCCTTGGGCTCGCGCTTCAGCTTGCGCGCCTTCACCCCCATGACGGAGCCGAACTGCAGGGCCGAGCGCACGCGACCGATCGCGGCGGCGCGCTCCTGCCGCTCCCACAGGAAGCGGTTGAACACCAGGGTCAGGCGGCGCTGGGTCGGCTCGTAGAAGATGTCGCCGACGCGGCCGACCGCGTCCTGCAGGGCCGCGGAGATGATCTGGAGATCCTCGGAGTCCTCGGCCAGGAGACGCAGCGATGTCGTGGCCTTGCGCTCGGACATGGCTACTCCTCCTCTCCTTCGGGTTCCTTTTCCCGCCGGATCTGGGCCCCGCAGGCCGCGAGCTTCTCTTCCAGCCGTTCGAAACCGCGGTCGAGGTGATAGACGCGGTTGACCACCGTCTCGCCCCGCGCCGCAAGTCCCGCGATGACCAGGCTGACCGAAGCCCGGAGATCGGTGGCCATCACCTGGGCGCCGTCCAGCGCTTCGACCCCGCGCACCCGCGCCTCGCCGCCCTGCACCACGATGTCGGCGCCCAGCCGGCTCAGCTCCGGCACGTGCATGAAGCGGTTTTCGAAGATGGTCTCGCGGATGATGCTCTCGCCTTCGGCCAGGGTCATCAGGGCCATGAACTGGGCCTGCAGGTCGGTGGCGAAGCCGGGGAACGGGTCGGTCTCGATGTCCACCGCGCGCAGGCGCGCCCCGTTGCGCCGGACGATCATGCCGTCGTTGGTCCGCTCCACCTCGACGCCGGCGGCCTCCATCTTCTGGAGCAGCGCCTCGACGAAGTCGTTGCGGGTGCGGGTCAGGCGCACGTCGCCGCCGGCCATGGCGGCGGCCACCGCATAGGTGCCGGTCTCGATGCGGTCGGGGATCACCGCGTGGGTCGCGCCATGCAGACGGCTCACACCCTCGATGGTGATGGTCGAGGTTCCCGCGCCCTGCACCTTGGCGCCCATGGCGTTCAGGCACTGGCCCAGGTCATCGAGTTCGGGCTCGCGGGCGGCGTTCTCGAGCACGGTCTCGCCCTTGGCCAGGACGGCGGCCAGCATCATGTGCTCGGTGGCGCCGACCGAGACGAAGGGGAACTCGATCCGTGCGCCCCTCAGGCCGCGCGGGGCCTGGGCGAAGACGTAGCCCTCGTGCAGGTCGATCGACGCGCCCAGCGCCTCCAGGCCCTTGAGGTGCAGGTCCACCGGCCGGGCCCCGATGGCGCAGCCGCCGGGCAGCGAGACCTTGGCGTGGCCGGCGCGGGCGATCAGCGGCCCAAGCACATTGAAGGAGGCGCGCATCTTGCGCACCAAGTCGTAGGTGGCGATGGCGCTGACGATCTCGGGGGTGTGCAGCACCGTCTCCGGGCCGTCGGGCCCATCGTCGCGCTCGGTGATCTGGCAGCCGAGCCGCCTCAGCAGGTTGGCCAGGAAGCGGGTGTCCGCCAGGCGCGGCATGTTGGTCAGCCGCAGGGGCTCGTCGGACAGGAGGCTGGCCGCCATAAGCTTGATGGCCGAGTTCTTGGCGCCCGAAATCGGGATCACGCCCTCGAGCCGCTGGCCTCCAGTGATGACGATGCGGTCCATAAGGCCCCCAAGACGACCCGCGGCGTGCGGGGCGGTGCACATGTGAGGCCGCCCCTCCCCTTTGCGCAAGGGGAGCGCGCGGCCCGATCTATTCCGTTCCCGGACGCCCGTCCGAAGGCCTTTGCAACGCCTTGCGCCGCCGCAGGTTCTCGCGAAGCGCCTTGGCCAGCCGTCCCTCGCGCGCGGCGCGCGCATCCGGCTTCGGCCCGACCTTGGGATCGGACGGTTCGCCTTTGGGATCGTCCATGCCGGCTGATGGCGACAGCCTGTCTCGCCCGTCAAGCGGATTTGCGCTTCACCCGAAGCGCGCGGGCCGCTATATGCCCACCCCTTCGCCGCCGTAGCTCAGTGGTAGAGCGCATCCTTGGTAAGGCTGAGGTCGGCAGTTCAATCCTGCCCGGCGGCACCAGCTCCTCCTCGTTTCATGTGGATCGAATCGCCCTTCGGGGCGGGCGCCGAGCAGCGGAGGCTTCGCCATGCGTTCATGCCAGGTCGCCGTCCTGGGGCTAGGACTGATGGGAAGCGCCGCTGCGTTCGCGCTCGCGCGACGGGGCGCGGACGTGATCGGTTTCGAGCCCATGGCCCTCGGGGAAGCCCGAGGCTCGTCCCACGGCTCATGCCGCGTCTACCGGCGCTTCAACTTCGAGAGCACGGCCTATACGGAACTCAGCGATCGCGCCTATCGAGGCTGGCGGACGCTGGAAACGCTCAGCGGCCGCTCCATCCTGCAGTCCAGCCCGGTCCTCGAGGCCGGTCCGCCCGGCTCGGCCCTGGTCGCCGCGTCCCGCGCGGCGGCGATGCAGCATGGCGGGGTTGCGGGGCCTTCGACGGGGGCCGAGGCCAACCGGCTGTATCCCGCTCTCGATCTGCCGGCGGACTGGGACGTCGCCGTCCAGGAAAGCGGCGGCATTCTCATGGCGGAAGCGGCGATCCGGGCGTTCCGGGACTGCGCCAGGACTCCGATCATTCCCCACGCCGCGAGCATCCGGCCGGGTCCGTCGGGTATCCACATCGAAACCGCCGAGGGCGAGGTGCTCGCCGAAAGGGTGATCGTCGCCGCCGGGCCGTGGATCGTGAAGGTCCTGCCCGAGCTTTCGGCGCATCTGAAGATCACCCGGCAGACCGTCGGCTGGTTCAAGCCTGCCGATCCCGGCGCCGCCCGTCCCGGAGCGCTTCCGGTATTCATCGTCGATGGCCCGGACGGGCCCGTGTACGGATTTCCCGACTTCGAGGGCCGCGGGGTGAAGGCCGCGCTGCACAGCCACGGTCCGGTCGTCGGCCCGGACGAATGGGATCCGCCCGCGATGGACGGGGAGCTCGAGCCGGTTCGCCGGACGCTCGCCGAATTCCTTCCCGGAGCGGCAGGACCGATCGTCGCGCGTGACGTCTGCCTCTACACGAACGCGCTCGCGCCGGACGCCCGCCCGGGGGAGGGCGAGGAATTCATCATCGATCGGCGCCCTGGCGACCCGCGGATCATCGTCGCCTCGCCGTGCTCGGGCCACGGCGCCAAGTTCGCCACGGCGATCGGCGAGATGCTGGCCGAGCTCGCGCTGAACCCGGGATATGCGCCGCCGGATCCGTTTCGCCTGGATCGCTTCTCGACCTTCGCGCCCTGACCCAAGGGGCCGCGGCCAAAAAGCGACGGACGGGCCAGCTGTAAGCGCGGCGTAATGCGGGGCCTCTAGAAGCGAACCCGGCGGCGGCCTTGCGGTCGCCCAACCTTAGCAGGGCCGCCGCCGCCTGCTCCTCACAGGATGAAGTCGGCCAGCGCCTCGCGGTTTTCGCGGATGCACGCCGGGAAGCTGTCGTCGATCTCGCATCGATGGAAACCGGGTCCCACGGACCTGCGGAGCTTGGGCAGCATTCTCTCGAAGAAGCCCTTGTCCATGTAGGACCACTCCTCGTGGGCGGTGCATTGCATCTTGTAGCCAAGCCACTCCGCGGATCCGATCGAGCTGAAGTGCCAGCCGGCGTTCGGCAGATACTCCCCCCGCCGGTAGCAGATGGCCCCCAGCCTCAAATAGTTCCAGCCGTGCGCGGCGGCCTGGCGGGCGTGGGTGACCGCCGCCTTCAAGTGCGGGCTCTGCGAGACCAGCTCGCAGTTGATGAAAAAGCGGAAGGTGCGCAGCGCCCCGCTCGCCACGTCGCCCTGGAAGCCTTCGACGGCCGCCCTGGCGAGGATCTCGTCCACGTCGGAGAGGATCACCAGATCGTCCGGCCCGCAGAGGCCGTCGAGCCCCAGCACCGAGCAGTCCTTCTGGAAGAACTCGCGCGCCCAGGTGTAGTCGATGTGCCCCGGAGGCCTGGGAACCACGATCGGGGTGATGCGGCCGACGTGGGGTCCGGCGGCGGCCGCGGGATCATCCCTGAAATGCAGCGGCTTGGGCCGGCCGGGGAAGGTCTCGCCAGCCTCGACCAGCACGAAACCGGCGATCCAGTCGGCCGTCTCCCGCAGCCTCATCTGCAGCATCGCGGCCTCGCCGTTGTAGGGAAATAGGTCGACGACCCGCCGAGGGCCCTGGGAGGGCGGCAGACTGATCCTCGCGCCATCCAGAAGGTCGCGCCCGACGCAGCGGGCGAGCTCGCACAGGCTGTCGGGGGGCTCGCGCCACTTCTTTCCGGCATAGTCGAAGCGGCGGATGGCGGCCGGCCAGTCGCGCGCGGCGGCGCAGGCCTCCGCGAGGCAGGCGCGCAGCAGCATCCGGCTCGCCGAGGAGGTCTCGCTCTCCGACTCCACGCCCGCATCCGGGGCTCCGTCGAGCACGGCCAGGGTCGACCGCAGCGATTCCGCCCGTCCCTCAGCACGGTAGAGCGGCGCCATGGCCTCCAGCAGCCGGATCGCCTCGGCCCGTCCGCCCAGCCGCAGCACGCCGAAGGCGGCCTCCAGCAACGGCTCGGCCGCGGCGCCGGCTCGGTCGGCTCGGTCCAACGCCGCCG
Source organism: uncultured Caulobacteraceae bacterium (assembly GCA_964614675.1). Lineage (GTDB taxonomy): Bacteria > Pseudomonadota > Alphaproteobacteria > Caulobacterales > Caulobacteraceae > JANWHQ01. The sequence continues at coordinate 5,267 of CAZTMF010000201.1, forward strand.
TCAGGACGTCCGCCGCGAGCGCCGGCAGGCCGAGGGCGCAGAGATGTCCGGCGATCTCCGGAGCGGCGTCGGAAGGCGCGGCTCCCAGCGCCTCGGCGAGCCGAACGGCGGCGTCGCCGGACTTGGCAGGAAGCCCGAGCTCGAGGGCTTGGGCCAGGGTCGATTTCGCCGACTCGAGCCGGCCGCCGCCCGCCAGGGCGCGCGCCATCAGGTAATGCTGAGTCGCTTCGCGGTTCGTGAAGTCCGTCGCCGGATCCTCGAGGATCTGGAGCGCTTCCTCCCAAGCCCCGAGTTCCAGGAGCCCTCCGGCCAGCCGAATGGCGAGCTTGACCGGCATCGGACCGACGGACCTGGCGGCGCGCCCGCCGGCGATCAGCTCGGCCGCGCCGCCGCCTTCGAGTTTCGGCCGCTCGGCCAGCACGCGCGCGCCGAGGCCGGGATCCTCCAGCGCTGTGCGACAGAGGTCCCGGTCGAAGCCGTAGCGGAACGCGGACTTGATCATACGGTCGAGGACGCCCGAAGCGCAGCCGCCCTCAACGCCTCGGGCCCGTTGGCTACTTCGCCTGCGCGGCCGCCGCAGCGCCGCCGCGTTGAGGCAGGTTGTACATGGTCTTGCCGTTCGGCCAGCTCACGCTGGCGTCGAAGCCGCCCTTCCGCCCGTCCCGCAGGGGATGGATGGTCAGGGTGACCTTGTCGCCGGGGCTCAGCGTGTGCTTGGACCAGCCGTTGCGGCCCAGGTAGCTCGGGCTCATGCCTTCGACGCCATAGGTGTCGGAGCCGCCGGCGGCGTTGGGCACCTCGAAGTCGATCCAGGTGTGCGGCTGGGTCCACTGGAAGTCCTTCACCGTGCCG
>CAZTMF010000202.1:0-6071 GCA_964614675.1 uncultured Caulobacteraceae bacterium
TCGCTGTCATAGACGTTCATCTGACAGCCGTAGGTCTTGATGTAGAGCCGCTTTTGCGGAGGCTTGCTCATCGGCGGCGTTATGGGGGTCGGGGACCCACAGCGCAAGACAACCTCAGGAGGCCCCGTTGACCTATCAGCTCTACTATTGGCCCTCGATCCAGGGGCGCGGCGAGTTCATCCGCCTGGCGCTGGAGACCGCCGGCGCGGACTACGTCGACGTCGCCCGCACGGACGGCGGCATGCAGGCGATGATGGCCCTGATGCAGGGCGGGGAGGTGGCGCGGCCGCCGTTCGCGCCGCCGTTCCTCAAGGATGGCGAGCTGCTGATCGCGCAGGTCGCCAACATCCTGCTGCACCTCGGCCCCAAGCTGGGGCTGGCGCCGTCTGACGAGGCCGGCCGGCTCTGGACGCACCAACTGCAGCTCACGGTCACTGACTTCCTGTCCGAGGTGCACGACACCCACCACCCGATCGCCGCCGGGCTCTACTACGAGGACCAGAAGCCGGAATCGAAGCGCCGGGCCGCCGACTTCCTGGAAAGTCGCGCGCCCAAGTACCTGGGCTGGTTCGAGACGGTTCTGACGCGCAATCCGGAAGGACCGGCGCATCTGGTCGGCGGCGAGCTGAGCTATGCCGACCTGTCGCTGTTCCAGCTGATCGAGGGGATGAGATACGCCTTCCCCAAGGCGTCGGCCCGCCTCGAAACGGATATCCCCGGGCTCTTGGTCCTGCACGACCGCGTCGCCGTCCTGCCAAGGCTGAAGGCCTATCTGGACTCGCCCCGCCGCATTCAATTCAACGAACAGGGCATCTTCCGCCACTATCCGGAGCTGGATCAGTAGTCCCTCCGCCCGAGGAGAAGGACAGGACGTCAGTTCTCGGCCTTGTCCAGCGGGACGCCGTAGAGCTCCAGGCGGTGGTCGACCAGACGATAGCCGAGCTTGCGGGCGATCGCCTCCTGCAGCGCCTCGATGTCGGGATCCACGAACTCGACCACCCGGCCCGAGCGCATGTCGATCAGGTGGTCGTGGTGGTGGTCGGGCGTCTCCTCGTAGCGGGAGCGGCCGTCTCGGAAGTCGTGCCGTTCGATGATCCCCGCTTCCTCGAACAGGCGCACGGTCCGATAGACGGTGGCGATCGAGATGTGCGGGTCCATGGCGTGGGCGCGCCTGTAGAGTTCCTCCACGTCGGGATGGTCATGCGAAGTCGACAGAACGCGGGCGACGACCCGGCGCTGGTCGGTCATGCGCATGCCTTTTTCCGTACAGAGGTTTTCGATGCGATCCACGGGGTCCTCTGGGCGGCTTGGACGTCAGCTTCAAGATAGTCTCAGGCGCCCGCGCTGTTAAGCGGCCGGCGCAGCACCAGCGCGTCGGCGGGCCGGGCGTCGGTCCGGGCGTAATAGGCGCGGCGCAGGCCCGCGCGGGAGAAGCCGGCGCCTTCATAGAGGGCGATGGCCCCCGGATTGTCGGTCGCCACCTCGAGGAACAGGGTCCTGGCGCCCCGGCGCTTCCCTTCGGCCGCCGCAGCCTCGACCAGGGCGCGGCCCACGCCCTTGCGCCGGAACACGGGGGCGACGGCGAGGGTGAGGATCTCAGCCTCGTCGGCCACGGTCCGCGCCAGGATGAAGCCCTGCGGCGCGTCTCCGACCGACAGCACTGCGAAACCGCCCATGATGCGCATCAGCCGCTCGATCTCGGCCGCGCTCCAGGGCTGGCCGAAGGCCTTCGCATGCAGGGCGTGCAGCGCCTCGGCGTCGTCGGAGTCGGCGAACCTCAGGCTCATGCGGGCAGGCGCGCGTCGGGCGCGCGCAGGTAGATTGGGCGGGGCGACGACTGCGGCGCCGGCGCCCGGGCGGCGAGGCGGGCGATGACGACGGGATCGGGCGCGGCCAGGATGGTCGCCTGTCCGGTTCCCGGGACGAGGGTCGCTGCCGAACCGATGACGCTCAGTTTCTGCGGGCCGCCGCGCTCCTCGAGCCAGGCCGGAACCTCGGTGAGCAGGACAGCCTCGGCGTCGCTCGCGGCGACGCCTCCCTCGAAAAGCTGGAGATAGGCCTGGTCCCGCCTGGCGTCGATGGCGGCCAGGACGCGGCCATGCTCGCCCGCGCTGGCGGCGAGGGCGTCCAGCACGCCCACGCCGACGCAGGGGATTCCGAGGGCGATGGCCAGGCCCTTGGCGAAGGCCAGGCCGACCCGAAGGCCGGTGAAGGAGCCGGGTCCGACGGTCACGCCGATGCGGTCGAGTTCGGGGAAGACTGCGCCCGCCTCAGTCATCGCCTGGGCGACCATGGCGGCGAGCCGCTCCTGGTGGCCACGGTGCAAGGGCTCGGAGCGGCTGAACCTCACGACCTCATCGTCGATCAGCGCCGCCTGGCAGGCGTCGAGACAGGTATCGATGGCGAGCAGGCGCAGGGCGGCTCAGGCGATCTGGCCCGCCTCCTCGAAGGAGAGCCGCGGCGCGCGCGGCGCCAGCTTGGCGGGGTCGCCCCGGCCGATCGAGCAGATGAAGTTCGATTTCACCGTCGTGCCGGCGAAGAACTCGCGGTCGACGCCGGCGTTGTCGAAGCCCGACATCGGCCCGGTGTCGAAGCCCAGGGCCCGGGCCGCCATGATCAGATAGCCGCCCTGGAGCGTGCCGTTCCGGAAGGCGGTGATCTCGGCCACCTGGGGGTCGGCGAACCAGTCCTTGGCGGTCGGGGCCTGGGGGAACAGCCGCGGCAGCTGCTCGGCGAAGGCGGTGTCGTAGCCGATGATCACCGTGACCGGCGCCTTGATCACCTTCTCGGCGTTGACCGCGCTGAGGTGGGGTTTCAACCGGGCCTTGCCGGCGTCGCTGGTCACCCAGACGAAACGGGCCGGCGAGGAATTGGCCGAGGTGGGGCCCATCTTGGTCAGCTCATAGATCGCCCGCATCTCGACGTCGGACACCGGCTCGTCGGTCCAGGCGCTGTGCGAGCGGCCGTCGCGGAAGAGCTGGTCGAGGCAGTGGTCTTCGATAGGCCGGGCCATGCGCGCACTCCGAGATTCAGGACCGGGGCAGCATAGGCGCCGGCGTCGCTCTGGCTAGAGCGTCTGCTCGACCCCGGTGACCTCGGGAACATAATGCTTGAGCATATTCTCGACGCCGGCCTTGAGCGTGGCCGACGAGGAGGGGCAGCCCGAGCAGGCGCCCTTCATGTGCAGGAACACCACCCCGGTGGCCGCATCGAAGCGGTTGAACAGGATGTCGCCGCCGTCCTGGGCCACCGCCGGCCGGATGCGGGTGTCCAGCAGGTCCTTGATCTCGGCCACGATCTGGGCGGTCTCGCCTTCGTAGGCTTCCGCGTCGTCATGGCCGGCTGCGCCATCCGCATCCTTCAGGAGCGGCGCGCCGGACGTGTAGTGGTCCATCACCGCCGCCAGGATCGGCGCCTTCACATGGCCCCAGTCGACGTCGGGGTCCTTGGAGACGGTCAGGAAGTCCGGTCCGAAGAAGATGCGCCGCACCCCTTCGATGGCGAAGAGCGCTTCGGCCAGGGGCGAAGCGGAGGCTTCGTCCGCGCCACGGAACTCGCGCGAGCCCTCGCCCATGACCTCACGGCCGGGCAGGAACTTCAGCACTTCGGGGTTCGGCGTCTGTTCGGTCTGGATGAACATGCCCGATAGATGGCGCCGCGGGGCCCGATCTGCAATCGCCACGCAATCGCTTGGCGGCCTGCCGGTCGCTCAGCTTCCCCAGAAACCCACGATCTTCTTGGTCTCGGCCACCACCGGATCGGCCACGGAGCGGGCGCGGTCGGCGCCCTTGGCCAGGAGGCGGTCGAGCTCCGCAGGGTCGGTCAGGAGCTGGCGCATCCGCTGGCCGATGGGGACCAGCACCTCGACGGCGACGTCCGCCAGGGCCGGCTTGAAGGTCCCGAAGCCCTTGCCGCCGAACTCGGCCAGCACCTCGGCCTTGGTCCTGTCCGCGAGGGCGCCATAGATGCCCACGAGATTGTCGGCCTCGGGCCGGCCCGTCAGGCCCTCGACCGTCTCCGGCAGCGGCTCGGGATCGGTCTTGGCGCGCCGGATCTTCTGGGAGATGGAGTCGGCGTCGTCGAGCAGGTTGATCCGCGACTGCTCGGACGGGTCGGACTTGGACATCTTGGCCGCGCCGTCGCGCAGACTCATGATCCGGGCGCCCGGGCCCTGGATCAGGGGCTCGGTGAGCGGGAAGAAGCCCGGCGCCCCGAAGTCGTGGTTGAACTTGCCCGCGATGTCGCGGGTCAGCTCCAGGTGCTGCTTCTGATCCTCGCCCACGGGCACATGGGTGGCTTTGTAGGCCAGGATGTCGGCGGCCTGGAGCACCGGATAGGTGTAGAGACCGACCGAGGCCCGCTCCTTGTGCTTGCCGGACTTCTCCTTGAACTGGGTCATGCGGTCGAGCCAGCCGAGGCGCGCCACGCAGTTGAAGATCCAGGCCAGCTCCACATGGGCCGTCACCGCCGACTGCGGGAAGATCGCCGCCTTGTCCGGGTCCAGGCCCGAGGCCAGATAGGCCGCCGCGATCTCGCGGGTCTGGGCGGCCAGCAGCTTGGGATCCTGCCAGACGGTGATGGCGTGCAGGTCGGCCACGAAGATGAAGGTCTCGTAGCGGTCCTGCAGGTCGACGAACTTCTTGAGCGCGCCGAGGTAGTTGCCGAGGTGCAGGTCGCCCGAGGGCTGGACGCCCGAGAGCACGCGCTCGGGGCCCTGATAGGTGATGGTTTCGTCGGTCATGTCAGGATCGGATCCGGAGTGGGGAATGCGGACGCGCTGCGTCCGTGGAAGCGTTCAGACGGCGCTCCGGCTCCGCCATCGCCGCAGGGGATTGAAGGTCCGATCCATGGGCGGCTGATAGGTCATGGCGCCGGTCAGAGCAAGTCGGGCCCGGCCGGGGTCTTGCCCAGGTCTTCCTCCAGCTCCTCGTCGAGGGACGGTCCCTTGGGCTGCCGGCGCAGGGCCGCCTTGACCTCCGAAAGCCTGAGGCCTCCGAAGGCGAACAGCAGCGGCGGATAGAGTCCCGCGCCGACCATGCAGGTCAGGACGATGGCCAGCTCCTTGGCCCCCACCAGATGGCGACCGACGCGCACGCCCGAGAAGGCCGCCTGGATCTGGGGCCGGAAGTGCTGGCCGACGGCGAGGATGACCCCGAGCGCGGCGCTGGCCAGGAAGATGCGGATCAGCCGCGACCAGGCCTTGGCGCCCGGGCTGTAATGGCCGCGACGGGCCAGGGTGAAGGCCATCTGGCCGACGTTGACCCAGGATGAGAAGGCGGTGGCCGCGGCGATGCCCCAGAATCCGACGGCGTAGACCAGGGTCACGCCCACCACGATGTTCACCGCCACCGAGATCAGGGCGAAGATCATCGGCGAGCGGGTGTCCTGGCGGGCGAAGAAGGCTCGCGAATAGAGCTGGGACAGCACGAAGGCCGGGGTGCCGAGGCCGTAGTAGAAGAGGGCGCGGCCCGTCTGCTGGGCATCGAGCAGGGTGAACTCGCCCCGGGTATAGAGGCCGTCGATCAGGAACTCCGGGATGGCGACCAGGGCCGCTGCGGCCGGCAAGGTCAGGGCCATGGCGAAGGTGATCGCCTCGTCCATGGCGTTCTGGGCCATGGAGCCGTCCTTGGCGTGCACGGCCCGCGAGAGGCGCGGCAGCAGGGCGACGCCGATGGCGACGCCCACCAGTCCCAGCGGCAGCTGGTAGAGCCGGTCGGCGACCGCCAGCCACGAGCGGGCGCCGTTCACCTGGGAGACCAGGATGCCGGAGATGAAGATGTTCACCTGGATGGCGCTGGCCGCCAGCGCGCCCGGCACGGCCCGCCGGATCAGGGCCACGATCTCGGGCGTGATCCGCGGCAGCCGCCAGTGCACCTGGGCGCCGGATTTCCTGACGCCCCACATCAGAAGCAGCGCCTGGGAGACGCCGGCGACAAGCACGCCCCAGGAGGCCATGGTCGCCGCGCCGGCCGGCGTATGGGTCGGCAGGACGGTGACCAGGGTCCAGATGTTCAGGAGGATCGGCGCGCCGGCCGACAGGATGAAGCGGTTCCTGGCGTTCAGAACCCCCG
>CAZTMF010000203.1:0-6070 GCA_964614675.1 uncultured Caulobacteraceae bacterium
CAGCCACTCCAACATCAAGACCAAGCGGCGCTTCCTGCCGGCCCTGGCCGAGACCACTTTGCACTCGGAATCCCTGGGTCAGGCTTTCCGCCTGCGCGTCTCCAACGCGGCCCTGCGCACGCTGGACTTCAGGGGCGGGCTCGACGCCTACCTGCTGAAAGCCCGCGACACGGTGCTGTCGGCCCGGGCCCTCAAGATCAAGAAGCAGGTCAAGGCCAAGGCGACGACCGCCCAGGCCTGATTCGCCTGCCTCCCCCGCCTAGGTGGGATCACCAAGCCCCGATCTTCTCCGCCTCGGCATGGCTGATGGGGTGGTGCGCCGCCTTGTGATCTTCCTCGGCTAGGAAGCGCGCGGCCTCCAGCGCCGCCATGCAACCCATGCCCGCCGCCGTGACCGCCTGGCGATAGACGTCGTCGGTGACGTCGCCGGCCGCATAGACGCCCTTGATGGCGGTCGAGGTCGTGCCGGCCTTCACTTTCAGATAGCCGCTGGCGTCGGCCTCGAGCTGGCCTCTGAACACCTCCGAGGCGGGGGCGTGGCCGATGGCGATGAAGACGCCGTCGCAGGCCAGTTCCTGGACCTCCTCGGTCTTGAGGTTGCGCAGCTTCACGCCGGTGACCCCGAGCGGATCCTCCTGGCCGATGACCTCTTCCAGAGCGGTGTCCCAGACGACCGCGATCTTGGGGTGGGTGAACAGCCGGTCCTGCAGGATGCGCTCGGCCCTCAGCTCGTCGCGCCGATGCACGAGGGTCACCTTCTCGGCGAAGTTGGTCAGGAACAGCGCCTCCTCGACGGCGGTGTTGCCGCCGCCGATCACGATCACCTGCTTGCCGCGGTAGAAGAAGCCGTCGCAGGTCGCGCAGGCCGAAACGCCGAAGCCCTGGAACTTCTGCTCCGACTCGATGCCCAGCCATTTGGCCTGGGCGCCGGTGGCGACGATCAGGGTCTCGGCCAGATATTCGTCGCCCGAATCGCAACGGACCCGGAACGGGCGCGAGGACAGGTCGGCGTCGACCACCAGGTCACTCTTGATGTCTGCGCCCACGTGCTCCGCTTGAGCGCGCATCTGGTCCATCAGCCAGGGGCCCTGGATGACGTCGGCGAAGCCAGGATAGTTCTCCACGTCCGTGGTGATGGTCAGCTGGCCGCCGGGCTGCATGCCGGCGATCACCACCGGCTTGAGCATGGCCCTGGCCGCATAGATGGCGGCGGTGTAGCCGGCGGCGCCGGCGCCGACGATCAGGCAACGGACGGGGCGGGGTTCAGACATGCGCACTCCGGTTTCACGCGTACGAGGTCGCTTGTGCCAACATAGATGGCGATGAGTCCAGCCAAGCCCAAACCATCGCCGGCAAGGATCCTGTTCCTGGCCGATTGCGGCCCGGAGGTCGGCGGCGGACACGTCATGCGATGCTTGGCGCTGGCCGAATCGCTGATGGCGTCCGGCGCTCGCTGCGCCATGCTCGCCACGCCTCAGGTGGCGCAGGTGCTGGACGTCTTCGCCGACCAAAGGCTGGAACGTGCGGCCGTGACGGATGCGCACGAACTGGTGGACGCCTGTGTCGCTTTCGCTCGGGACTGGAAAGCCGACGCCCTGGTGATCGATCACTACGGCCTCGCGCCGAGCCAGGAGCTGACCCTGTCCGAGGCGGTCCGGGCTGTGGCCGCCATCGACGACCTCGCCGACCGGCGCCGTCACTGCCAGTTGCTGGTGGATCCGACCCTTGGCCGGGACGCCGCCGAATACGCCGGCCTGACGCCGCCCGGGACGCAGGTGCTGACCGGTCCCACCCATGCCCTGCTGGCGCCCGCCTATGCCGCGATGCGAAAGTCCGCGCTGTCGGCGCGCCGGCCGGAGGACCCGCCCAGGCGGCTCCTGGTCTCCCTGGGACTGATGGACCTCCGGGGCGTCACCAGCCGGGTGCTGGACCTCATCCTGCCCCAGCTTTCAGGCATCGAGGTCGATGTAGTGGTTGGCGCGGCCGCGCCTAGCTTGCCCTGGCTGCGACGTCTGGAGGCGCGGGAGCCCGGCGTTCGTCTGCATGTCGACAGTCGCGGAATGGCGCGGCTGATCTGCACGGCCGACATCGGGATCGGCGCGGGAGGGTCCTCGACCTGGGAGCGCGCAGTGCTGGGCCTGCCGTCCATTTCCCTGATCCTCGCCGACAATCAGCACAGCCTGGCGCTGGAGCTGGCGCGGCGGGGTGCGAGCCTGGCGCTCGACGCGCGGGGAGACGGGTTGAGCGAGGAACTGCCTGAGGCGCTCGCCCGACTGATTGGCGACGGCGATCTCAGACGAAGGCTGTCGAATATCTCCGCGGATCTTTGCGACGGCCGGGGCGCCCACCGGGTGGCGCAAGCCATACTGGCCCTGACCGACTAGCCCAGGATCGGAAATCCGGCGGCCCTCAGGGTTTCGGCCATTCGCGTCCGGGTCTCGGGCCATTCCTCGGCCAGCAGACCCAGGCCCAGCACGTCCACGAACTCGCCGTTCTTCAGGATGTGACGCCGGAATCGAGCCTCTTCCTTGAAGCCGAACCTCTGGTGCATGCGACAGACGCCACGGTTGGACTCCAGCACCTCGCACCACAGCTTCTGGAGGCCGATTTCGCCGAAGGCCTTTTCGATCATCATATATTCGACATAGCCGCCGATCCCGCGCCCGCGCACCGATGGCTCCGCAAGATAATAGGCCCAGGCGCCGCGACGATGACGCCGGTCGATGTCGTAGAAGTTGGCGAGGCCCACCGGCGCGCCGTCCATCTCGATGATCCAATAGGCCCGCCGTCCGTCCCCCTCGATCCCGGCGAACCAGCGGTCGTGCTCGGCCTGGGTGATCTGGTGGTCGGTGTACATATAGGCCGCGACCTCGGGCGAATTGCGCCAGGCCAGCAACCGCGCGCTGTCATCCAGGCGCAGGGGGCGGAGGTCGACACTGGGAGTGGCCATCAGATCCGCCTGTAGCCGCCGAAGGCGACTAAGTCCGGCCGGCCGCGGATGAAGCGCCTCACGTCGTCTGACGAGAACGCCGGGTCGCCGGCGAAGAGACCGTCGTAGACCGCCGAAACGAAGTCGTAGTCTTCAGGCAGGTCCACCGTCCACCGGAGCTCGCCCTCGTCGCGGGCCTGTTCGTAACCTTGGAGGCGGTAGCGCTCGGGGCGGCGGTAGATGAACGGCAGCACGTGTTCGCGCTCGTAGGGGTCCGACGCATGTGCGGCGGCCTCGGTCAGGACCTCGCTCTTCACGATGTCGGCGTCCAGGCCCTTCGGGAAGGTGCGCCGGCCCCAGGTGTTGGCGGTGTAGTCGGCCCCGGTCTCGAGATGACGGTCGATCACGGCGTCGATGACACCCCAGTCCAGCAGGGGGCAGTCGCCGGTCAGCCGCAGAATGTGCTCGGCCGGCCCCTTGGCCTCGAGCGCGCCGGCGTAGCGGCCCAGCACATCGTCCAGCGGTCCCCGGAACACCTCGACGCCCGCGCCCTCCAGGACATCGGCCAGGACATTGTCGGTGCGGTCATCGCTGGTGGCCACCACCAGCCGATCGACGCGGCGGCACCGGCGCACGCGTTCCACCTGGCGCAGGATCATCGGCGCCCCGGCCAGCGGCCGCAGCACCTTGCCCGGCAGACGGGTCGACGACATGCGCGCCTGCAGGATGGCGAGAATCAAGGACGGCCCCGCTGAGACCGCCGAAGGCTAGGCCCAGGGGAGGGCCCGGTCTATCGGATCAGGCCCACTCGAGCTTGAGGATCTCGTAGGCGCGCACGCCGTTGGGCGTGTTCACCTCGACCACGTCACCGACCTGCTTGCCGATCATGGCGCGCGAGAGAGGCGAGCTCAACGAGATGCGTCCGCCCTTCACGTCCGCCTCGTGCTCGCCGACGATCTGGTATCGGGCCTCTTCCTCGGTGTCCTCGTCGACGACGGTCACCGTGGCCCCGAACTTCACCTGGTCGCCCGAGAGCTTCGAAACGTCGATCACCTGCGCCCGGGCCACGCGGTCCTCGATCTCGGCGATCCGGCCTTCGATCCAGCCCTGGCGGTCCTTGGCGGCGTGATACTCGGCGTTTTCGGAGAGGTCGCCATGGCTGCGCGCCTCGGCGATGGCGGCGATCACCTGCGGGCGCTCGACCGTCTTCAAACGCTTCAATTCTTCGTCGAGGGCCTGAAAGCCCTCGGCGGTCATCGGCACTTTTTCCATTGCGGAGTTTGGCTCAGATTCGCCCTATGAAGGTTCGGCCCGGCCGCGGGCGCTGTCGTCCGGGGGTCAAGAGGATAGGGGCGGCGAAGCTGGACATCAAGAGCGCTAGTGGACCGACGTGATTTGGCGCGCCGGACCGGCGGTCACCCCGACCGCATCTGGGCCCCCTGCGGCTCACACGCCCCGGACTTCCGACCTCCGTGGAAACACCCAGGCGCCGTGGGTGCGATAAACGCGCAGGTCCGCCGGAGGTTCGACGGCGGCCTTCAGCCGCCGCTTCCTCGGTCTACCAGCTGACCTTGCCGCTCGCGGTTAGCAGTCCGACCAGCATGGCCAGCCCGAGCAGAGCGACCAGCACCACGCCCAGGCCTTCGGTGGCCTGAGTCGGATTGAACTTCTTTCGATGAACGGGATGATGTTCTTGAGCCATGACGGCGCATCCTCAGTTTGGAGGCGGAAAGCCCCTCTCCGGGCCGCGGCAGGCGGCCGAACTGAGTGCGCCAGTCGGTAGCGGGTAGAATTCCGGCCGACCGAGCGCGCCGTACTGAAGCCTGCCGAAGCGAGGCAATGGGCGAATCTTTGCCCAATTCTTGACCCTGTCAATGATCGGCGACGCTTCGGGCGCCGTTTCGGAAGGCAAGTCTCTCCGAAACCACATCGTCTCGCGCCGAAGTCCTGTGCAAATGCGTCGCGTCCTCAGGCGTAACTCTGGAGCGGCCGCACCTCCAGCGATCCCTGCTTCAGGGCCGAGATGGCCTGGGCCGCCGCCAGCGCCCCCGAGGCGGTGGTGTAGTAGGGGATCTTCATGGTCAGGGCGGTGCGGCGGATCGAAAAGCTGTCCTTCAGGGACTGCAGGCCCTCGGTGGTATTGAAGACCAGCTGGACCTCGCCGTTCTTCATCTTGTCGACGATGTTCGGCCGCACGTTCTCATAGACCTTGGCGACGCGGTCGACCGGGATGTCCTGCTCGCTGAGGAAGGTGCAGGTGCCTTCGGTCGCGATCACCCGGAAGCCTTCCTTCACCAGGCGCCGCACTGGATCGACGATCCACGGCTTGTCCGATTCTTTCACCGAGACGAAGACGCAGCCCGAATCGGGCAGGGTGACTCCACCGCCGAGCTGGCTCTTGGCGAAGGCCCGGGCGAAGGCCTGGGAGGGGTCCTCTCCGGGCCGGATCCAGTCCAGCCCCATCACCTCGCCGGTCGAGCGCATCTCGGGTCCGAGCACCGTGTCGACTCCGGGGAAGCGGGCGAAGGGGAACACCGCCTCCTTCACCGCGATGTGGTCGTAGGGCGGAGTGTGCAGGCCGAAGCTGGCGAGCGCCTGGCCGGCCATGATCTTGGCGGCGATGGCGGCGATGGGCCGGTTGATGGTCTTGGCCACGAACGGCACCGTGCGGCTGGCGCGCGGATTGACCTCCAGCACATAGATGCGCGGCTGGGTGCTGTGCGGCTCCTCGATGGCGTACTGCACGTTCATCAGGCCGCGGACGTCCAGGGCCTGCGCCAGCAGCTTGGTCTGCCGCTCGAGCTCGGCGATGGTCTCGGCCTTCAAAGAGAACGGCGGAAGGGAGCAGGCCGAGTCGCCCGAGTGCACCCCGGCCTCCTCGATGTGCTCCATGATCCCGGCCACGAACACCGTCTCGCCGTCCGCCAGGGCGTCGGCGTCAACCTCGGTGGCCCGCGACAGGTACTGGTCGATCAGCACCGGCGAGTCGCCCGACACCTTCACCGCGTCGCGGATGTATCGGTGCAGCTGCTCGTCATCGCGGACGATCTCCATGGCCCGCCCGCCCAGGACGTAGGACGGCCGGATCACCACCGGGAAGCCGATCTTGTGGGCGCCGGCGAGAGCCTCTTCCGGCGTTCG
>CAZTMF010000204.1:0-6054 GCA_964614675.1 uncultured Caulobacteraceae bacterium
CGCGTCGGTGTAGGAATCGCCGGTGGCGACGTAGAGCGCGCCGCGCTTCGGATCGATGGTCGGGGCCGACCAGACCGCCGCCCCCGCCGGGCCGTAGATGTCGACGCCGTCAGGTCCCTTCCGGTAGGGCTTGGGCGCCTCGGCGATGGTGAAGGACTTCCAGAGCGTCTTGCCGGTGGCGGCGTCGAGCGCGGTCACGCTGCCGCGGAAGGTGCAGCACTTGTAGCCCTTCACATAGGGGCTGATCTCCTCGGACGAAGACGCCGGCACATACAGCCGTCCCTTGTAGAGCGCCGGCGAGCCGGTGATCGTGGCGAACGGATGGGTCTCGATCTTGACCGCCCAGACCTCCTTGCCTGTGGCCGCGTCCAGGGCGTGCACCCCGCCGGTCCGGTCGCCGACGAAGACGGCCAGGCGGCCGGGCCCTCCGGAAGGGCCGGCCAGGGGGCCGACGCTCACGGCCGCGCGGACGCCTGACTTGATCTCGGCGCGCCAGTGGATGCATCCGGTCCGGGCGTCGAGGCTGTAGACCCGGCCTCCGCCCGCCCCGATATAGGCCCGTCCGCCGACGACGGTCGGCTGGCCGGCGACCCCGCCCGGGAAGGCGAAGGCCCACTTCACCTTGAGCCTGGGGATGTCGCGGGCCTCCAGGCCGCCTTCCGGCTGGAACCGCGCATTGTCGAGGGTGGGACTCCAGCCCATCCAGCGCGGCCCGCCGAGCGTCGGCGACGCGGAGGTCTTGCACGCCGCCGCGTCGTCGGGATCCTTCTGGACGCCGGCGGGGTGGACGGGGCTCTTTCCGGTCAGATGGAGCGCGATCGCGTCCATCTCGGCGCGATTCAGCCCCGCGGCCACAGGCGCCATCGAGCCCTGGTACAGGGTGTCGAAGATCTGGTTCGGCGTGCGCGTGGCCATGGCCGACCTCGAGGGCGCGCGGCTGGCCGCGTCCGGCGCCTCATGGCAGCTTGCACAGCGCTGCTTGAAGAGCGCCGCGCCGTCGGGCGCCGGCGCGGGATCGGCGGCCGCCGCCATCGACGGCAGCCCGAGGCCGATGGCCGCCGCGGCCGGCAGCGAAACAGACGCGATGTGCTTCAGGATACGCATGGTCTTGTCCCCCTTGGGGCCGGTGGCCTCTTGCTGAGTTGCCGCCGCCGGTTCGATTGGATGCGGCGGGCCGGAGCCCCCGATGCGATTATTGGCCGCCTTTGATCCGCACCCCGGTGTAGGGGATCTTGTTTCCCAGCAGATCGACTTCGCCGGCGAAGGTGTCGCCGGTCACGACGCCCGAATATTTGATCTCGAGCCCGCCGTTCGGCGTGGTCACCGTGCGGTGGTAGGAGAACTTGTCCCCGTCCATGACGATGTCGGCGCCCGGGCCGGCCTCGAGCGTGCCCGGCGCCGGATCGATGAGCTTGGCGCTGACCGCGTAGCCGTCGCCTGTCTTTACCGCGTGGACGGTCTCGGACGCCTCGGCGCCGCCCGCCACATGGGCCGTGGCCTTCCAGTCGCCGACGAAGGACTGGGCGAGCGCCGGCGTCGACAGCGCGGCGGCAAGAACGAGCCCGAGCGCCGCGGCGCCGCGGGGAAGGCCGGATGACCGGTGGGAAGACACGCGCATGGGAACCTCCTTCGGGTTGATGGACCGCCCGGGGCGGGCCTGGAGCTGAGATGCGGTAGAGAGGCCGATCGGATGCAGGCGGCCTGCGATGTCAGGACTTGTCGGGCGCGGCGGTGGGCGGCGCGCCTTCGACCAATCGGCCGATGGCCTCGAGATAGCCGATGAAGGCGTTGCGTCCCTCGGGCGTCAGCCGGACCCTGGTCAGGGGCTTTCGGCCCACGAAGCTCTTGTCGATGGCCACATATCCGGCCTCCTCCAGCTTGCGCAGGTGGACCGAGAGGTTCCCGTCCGAAGCCTGCAGGCGGCCCTTCAGTTCGTTGAATTCGGCCGAGCCAGTGCCGGCGCCGGCGAGGTAGGCCATCACGCCCAGCCGCAGCCGGCCGTGGATCACCTCGTCGATGCCTGAGATGTCGAAGCTGTCGTCCATGGCGCGGCTCCGCGGATCGCTCGGGTCAGGCCCGCGCCGGCGCGCGCACCATGATCATCAGGCCCGGTGCGCCCAGCCAGACGAGAATGCCGACGGCGCAGCCAAGGATCTCGTCGGGCGTGCCGATCAGGAAGGCGTTGCCGAGCGCGGTCGCCAGGCTGCCGACGGCCACCCAGAGCCAGCCCCGGCCGGGTCGCAGCATGGCCACCACCCACCAGGCCAGACCCCAGAGGGCGAAGCAGATCGAGGTCCAGACCTGCCACATCTGCGGCACGTGCAGCCGGGCCCCGGCGATGAAGACCACCAGGACCATGACGATCGTGGTGAGGCCGATTCCCGACCAGGCGGGGATGAAGGCGCGGCCCGTGGAGCCGCCCGGCGCGGGCTTGGGGCCGAAAACGGTGAGGGCGATCTGCAGCGGGATGAACACCACCGTGGACCAGACGCTCACCCAGGAGGTCCAGGCGCCTGGCGCGTCGATCAGGCCGCGCATCTGCGCCCAGGCCGCGATGATCGGCAGGCCGTAGATCACGCCGGCGGCGAGGAAGCTCGCGCCCACCACCCAGGGCAGACGCCCTTCGTCGGCCGCCACCGTTTTCAGGAAGGCGAGGTCGCTGCGGATGGACTGCATTTCGTCGGTCATGGGTCGAGCCTCCCGGATGTCCCGATCCATATGCTTGAAGTGCTTTAATATGTAAAGTGCTTTATTGGCGACCCTGGGAAATGGCGGCGCCATGCTCGGTCGAACGGAGGACGCCATGGATTTCGGAGGCGAGGCCCGCGAAGGCCACGATCGTTCAGGCCGGGCTTACGGCCGGCAGACCGGCCATCCGGACGACGATCTCGTCCGCTGCGGCCCGGGGACCCTGGGCGGCGAGCTGCTGCGCCGCTACTGGCAGCCGCTGGCGCGGTCGGAAGAGGCGACGCAGCTGCCCCGGCTGGTGAAGCTCCTCGGCGAGGAACTGATCCTGTTCCGCGATGGGCAGGGCCGGCCGGGCCTGCTCTATCCCCGCTGCATGCACCGCGGCACGACCCTGCTCTACGGCCGGGTCGAGGAGAACGGCATCCGCTGCTGCTATCACGGCTGGCTGTTCGACCCTGAGGGCAACGTCCTGGAGATGGCCTGCGAGCCCGGCGCCCGCGCCCCGGCGGGCGCACGCCAGCCCTGGTACCCCTTGGTGGAGAAGTATGGCCTGATCTTCACCTACATGGGGCCGCCGGAAAGAGAGCCCGCCTTTCCGCGGTTCACCGTGGCCGAGGACCTCGGCGAGGGCGAAGTGCTGTCGGTCCGCGGCGGCCTCGAGCCCCCGGTCGTTCCCGATCAACGCGGTGTCGCCGGGGCTCTGATTGGCAAGCTGGACTTCAACTGGTTCCAGTTCCACGACAACGTGCTGGACCCGTTCCATCTCTATTGGCTGCACGGCAACCTGAACGGCATCCAGTTCGTCGACACCTACGCCATCCTGCCCAAGGTGAGCTTCGAGCCCACGCCCGACGGCGTGCGTTCGATCCAGTACCGCGACCTCGGCGACGGCCGCGCGCACCTGCGGATGGGGCAGTCGATCATTCCCAACATGCACTCGATCACGCCGCTCAATGACGACTTCGGGTTCGGCGGCCTCGGCTGGACAGTGCCGATCGACGACACCCACTTCCGCACCTTCAGCCTCTCGCGCATGCGCACGGACGCCGATCCCATGCGGATGATGCGCGAGCTCGGGGTGTTCCGCGACTGGGGCCCAGGCAAGCCCAGCGATCAGTGGACGCTCGAAGACCATCAGACCTGGCAGAGCGACTACGTCTGCCAGAAGGGCCAGGGCGACGTCAGCCTTCACTCCGAGGAGCATCTCTCCGCCACCGACGCCGGTCTCGCCATGCTGCGGCGGATGTGGCGCAAGCAGGCCGAGCTCGTCGCCCAGGGCGGCGACCCGGTGGGGGTCACCTTCGACGAGCCCTATCTGATCAAGCTCAGGGCCGCCAACGCCGTCGTGGACGCCGAGACCCACGCTCTGGTCGACGGTCCGGACGCGCGCGGCCTCTGACGCGAAAGAGGGCCCGGTTCGCCCGGGCCCTCCTGTTCGCTCGGATCGGTGCGATCGCTACTTGGTCGGCAGGGCGCCCGCCGCATTGGCCGGAAGGGCGCTGGTCAGATTGCCGCCGAGACCGCCGCCCGCGGTCGCAGGCGTGTGGACGCCCGCCTCGCGGTAGGTCTGCGACGGTCCCGCGCCGAGGTTGTTGGTGACGGCCACGCGGGCAAGGGCGCCATTGGAGGGGCCGCCGGGTTGGCCGGCCACCTGGACATAGGCGCCGGCGCTGCGGCTGGGCGTGGACGAGCGGGCCTGAGCTGGCAACACTTCGGCCTTGCTGGCCTGGACTCCGGGCGCTAGGTCCCCGCCATTGACGCCGACGATCTCGCCGCGGGTTCCGCCGGCGGCGTTGACCATGGTCGAGGACTGATGCGGGACGCCCGGGAAGTTCGGCTGCTGGCCGGTGGTGGTCAGCAGGTTGCCGCTGTTGGCGAGCTGGGCATAGGCGGGGGCGGAGGCAAGGGTCAGGGCCGCTCCAGCGGCCAGGATCGTTAATCGCATTGTAATTTCCCTCTCAGGAATACTGGTTTACACCGCATTAAGACTTGAGCGGCATTCGATTACCCGTCACGACTGCTGAAGAACGCCGCTTGTAAGCTTCTGGTTGCAGTGTTCATCTAAGAGTAGCGCGACGCTTCCACTTTGCTGCGCCGCCGTGTCGCAGCGCGGGGGCGGGGCGGAAGAGGCAAAAAGGGCGGGCGCCAGGGCTTCGTTCGGGTTGAGGGCTAGATGTTCAAGTGGATCCAGACCGCGGGTTTCGCCGAATACGGTTCGGCGGCGCTGGTGTTCGTCACGGCGGCCATCGTCGGCCATGAGGCTGCGGTGGGCATGAGCCAGAGCCAGTGGCTGGCCGCCTCGGTCTCGGTGCTGGGCTCGATCAGCGTGGCGGTGATGGTCCACATGTGGCCCGCCAAGTCCAAGGCCGCGGCCCGCAAGGGCGCCGACTAGCTTCAGCCCAGCTTAAGCTCGACGCCGCGCCGCCGCGGGGGCATGCTTGCGCCGGAGGGTGGCGCGATGATCAATTTCGACCTTCTGAGCCGGCGGTTGCGCCAATACGGCGCCGCGTGGCTGATCGCGTTCCTGGCCGTGCTGGCCGGGTGCGTGGGCGCGGCAGGGCTGCTGCACGTCCCATTGAATTCGGCCATCGACCTGGCGCTGCTGGGGGCCTTCGGCGTCCTCGGCGTCCTGGCCGCCGTGGCCTTCGCCCTGGCCCTGACCTCCAGGGAGAGCGGCGCCACCAAGACGACGGTGATCGTCGTGGGCCTGTTCCTCTTGATCCCGCTCTTCTGGGCCCCGGTGCTGGGCGCCATCGCCGCGGCGGCCCTGGGCCACGTCTCGATCGAATATTCGGGGGTCTACGCCAACTTCCGCATCCTGCTGGGCAGGGGCGTCTATGCGGTGATGCGCATCTTCTCCGAGAACCCGGTGATCGAGCTCGGCATGAAGCTGATGGAGATCTTCGCCGCCGTCGTCGGCTTCATCGCGGCCCTTACCCAGGTCTGGGAGGTGCTGGGCAAGCGGGGACGGGCGACGAGCGAGGGGTGAGTCTTACCGTTCCTCGACGTAGATCTCCCCGCCCGTATCCCTGAACTTCTGCGCCATCTCGGCCATGCCCGCCTCGGCCACGTCGTTCTGGCCCGCCGCGGCGTCGCGGATGTCGTGGCTGATCTTCATCGAGCAGAACTTGGGGCCGCACATGGAGCAGAAGTGCGCCGTCTTGTGCGCCTCCTTGGGCAGGGACTCGTCGTGGTATTCGCGGGCGGTCTCGGGATCGATGCCGAGGTTGAACTGGTCCTCCCAGCGGAATTCGAAACGGGCGCGTGAGAGGGCGTCGTCCCAGAGCCGGGCGGCCGGATGGCCCTTGGCCAGGTCGGCGGCGTGGGCGGCGATCTTGTAGGCGATCACCCCGTCCTTGACGTCCT
>CAZTMF010000205.1:0-6053 GCA_964614675.1 uncultured Caulobacteraceae bacterium
GACGCCAAACCCCCTGATGTCGCAGCGTCACCGACGCCTAGATCATTAGGCGGGTCTAGCATGCCGATCAAGGCGTTCTGTGAGTGTTAACAGGTCGGTCCAGGCCTTCTTCTTTGCGGCAGGTTGTCTCAGCAAAAAGGCCGGATGCAGCGTCGGGAGTGCGGGCAGAACAAGCTCGCCGTTCTGCGAACGCCATTCGAACCAACGCCCACGAAGACTGAGAATACCCTCGTCCTTCTTGAGTATAGACTTGGCTGATGCTCCGCCGACCAGGAGCAAGAACTTGGGTTGCACCAGGGCGATCGCTCGCTCCAGGAAGGGCGCGCACACCGCCTGCTCCACCAGAGTCGGGGTGCGATTACCTGGCGGACGCCAGAACACCGTGTTGGTGATGAACACACGATCGTGAAGCCCGGCGGCCTGCAGCATCTGGTCGAGCAGCTTGCCCGCGCGGCCCACGAAGGGCGCGCCCTGGAGGTCCTCCTCTGCGCCGGGGCCCTCGCCGATCACCATGACCGGTCCGTCCGGGTTTCCGCGCGAGAACACCGCCTGGCGGGCGCCCTGGAACTTCAGGGGGCAGCCTTCAAAGGCCGCGATCGCCTCGGCCAGGGCGGTGAGGTCGCCGGCCGCGGCGGCCATGGCCTTGGCCTGGTCGAGCGCCTCGCCGATCTCGGGACTGGCTTCCGGCGGGGCCGAGGTCGGACGGGCCGGCGCCAGCGCCTGGGGACGTGGCGGCGGCGCGACCGGGATCATCCGGTCGACCGGCTCGTCGAGGGTGCAGACCTCCACGCCCGCCTCGGCCCAGAAGGCGAGCAGGCTCTCGAGAGCGCGGGCGTCGTGATCGGCTGAAGCGGGCTGGACCATGGTTCGGGGAGGGCGTTTTGACCCCGAGTCAGGCTATCGATAAACCGCCCGCGATCAATGCCGCCGGAGGGGCCCATGGCCGATAGCCCGCAGGAGGCTCCCGCCCGGGAGTCCATGCAGTACGACGTGGTGATCGTCGGCGGCGGCCCGGCCGGTCTTGCCGCCGCCATCCGGCTGAAACAGCTGGCCGCCGAGAAGGGGGCGGAGGTCTCCGTCGCCCTGCTTGAGAAGGGCTCCGAGATCGGCGCCCACATCCTCTCGGGCGCGGTGATCGATCCCAGGGGGCTGAATGAGCTGATCCCCGACTGGAAGGCCAAGGGCGCGCCGCTGGAGACGCCGGTCGCCAAGGACCGCTTCGTCTATATGACCGGGACGGCGGCGGTGGATATCTCGTGGCTGCCGATGCCGGGCCTGATGTCCAACCACGGCAATTACATTGCATCGCTGGCCAACCTCTGCCGCTGGCTGGGCCTGCAGGCCGAGGCCCTGGGCGTGGAGCTCTATCCTGGCATGGCCGCCTCCGAGCCGGTCTATGGGGATAAGGGCGAGGTTCAGGGCGTGGTCGCCGGCGTGTTCGGCGTCGCCAAAGACGGCTCGCACAAGCCCGACTACCAGCCGGGCCTGAACGTGATGGGCAAGTATGTGCTTCTGGCCGAGGGCGCGCGCGGGTCGCTGTCGAAGGTCGTGCAGGCCAAGTACGGCCTCTGCGAGGGCAAGGAGCCGCAGAAATACGGCCTGGGGCTGAAGGAGCTCTGGCAGGTTCCCGAAGCGAACTTCCAGCCGGGGCTGGTCCAGCACTCCTTCGGCTGGCCGCTGGATGACAAGACCGGCGGCGGCTCGTTCGTCTACCATTTCGGCGACCGCTATGTGGCCATCGGCTTCGTGGTGCACCTGAACTACGCCAACCCCTGGCTGTCGCCCTTCGAGGAGTTCCAGCGGTTCAAGCAGCACCCGGCCATCCGGCCGATGCTGGAGGGCGGGACGCGGGTGTCCTATGGCGCGCGGGCGATCACCGAGGGCGGCTGGCAGTCGGTGCCGAAGCTGGCTTTCCCCGGCGGCGCCCTGATCGGCTGCGCGGCCGGCTTCGTGAACGTGCCCCGGATCAAGGGCAGTCACTGCGCCGTCAAGACCGGCATGATGGCCGCCGAGGCCGCCTTTGAGGCGATCGCCGCCGGCCGCTCGGGCGACGAGCTCACGGCCTACCAGGCCGCCTACGACGGCTCCTGGGTCGAGCGCGAACTGAAGACCGTGCGCAACGTGAAGCCCCTGTGGTCGAAGTACGGCACCAAGGTCGGGATCGCGCTCAGTGGTCTCGACATGTGGACCAATACGCTGGCCGGCGCATCGCTGTTCGGGACGCTGAAGCACGGCAAGACCGACGCCGAAAGCACCGGGCTCGCCAAGGACCATCCGCAGATCGCCTATCCCAAGCCCGACGGGGTGGTCAGCTTCGACCGGTTGAGCTCGGTCTTCGTCTCCAACACCGCCCACGACGAGGACCAGCCGAGCCACCTGAAGCTCAAGGATCCGGCGGCCCCGATCCGCGAGACCCTGCCGCTCTACGGCGAGCCGGCGAGGCTCTACTGTCCGGCGGGGGTCTATGAGGTGGTCTATGACGAGGCGGGCCAGAACCCTCGCTTCGTGATCAACGCGCCCAACTGCGTCCACTGCAAGACCTGCGATATCAAGGACCCGCTGCAGAACATCGTCTGGACCACGCCGGAAGGCGGCGGCGGGCCGAATTATCCGAACATGTGAGGGGGCTCTCGTCCTGGTTCCGGAGACGGCGCATCCGGCGCCCGGAAGCAGGCCCAGCGAAGGTCCGCTAGGGGTGGAAACCAGTCATTGGTCCTACCCACCCGTGCGATCCGGCCACGCTTGTTCGATGAGCACGCGAAGACGTTGTGAGAACCGTCGGGCCTTAAGCGCGCGCACGTCCGGAAACAGCTTCTCGTTTCCATCAGTCTGCATTGTGAGGACTTGATCACCGGCTATGCCGCCGGCTGACGCGGCGGTGTCAGCAATCAAAACCCAACAGCGAGCTTCGAACCGCTCGGCAACGCGCACGGAAAGAGTGACCAATACCAACAGCAACCCAATGCCAATCAACATCGGAACGGTGCCAGAAGGCACCGCGCCGTCCGACGTGAAGTACGTGATGTCTTTGAAGAGGCCGTAGATGAACACGGCGAAGGCGCAACAGCTACCGAAGAGTGAGGCCAACAAGGCGGCTATCCAGATGCGCAGGAGCGTTCTCAATTCCGATCGAGCGGCCTCTCTCATTCAGCTATTCTAGCGGTGCGTGGTTCTGTTGTCCGCTCTGGGTCGGTAGCGCCCGTTGGGGTCGGTAGGCCGCTCTACGGCAGCGACCTGAACGGAATCGACGAGAAACGGAGGCGGTCTTTCAACTTTGGCATTTCGGCGAGGTCGCACATCCGCTCTGCGGAGCGGCGGATGAGGGGCGAGTTGGAGCACGGACCCAGGATGATCCGATCCACCAGGGTGGCGGGGCCGGTCGGAGGAATGGGGTCTGATCCCTTTTTCTTGACCCCTTTTCTCCCTGCGAGCGGAAATCGCCAACGGGCGAGAAAGGTGGCGAGCGATTGTGCTCGGCGCCATCCTGGCGCATCCGGAGGCTCGACCATCAAAACCCTTCCAGCGAAGATCATCGCTGCCGTCGCGATGAGCACACTGATCAGCTCGTGCGAGCCAAACGGTCCAGCGATCTATTGCCGGGAGCTGGGCCACACCTTCGCTCGCGCGGATCTGTGGAAAATGGCGCGGTGCACGGGCGACTGCTTCGACGCCGAAGGACGAAGTCCCGCGGCTTCACTCTGTCTGGCGCGAGCCGGCGAAAAACCGTTCGAGCTGTTCGGCGCGCGCGCCGCCTACAACCTGTCGCTCCGCGCCGATGCGCGGTCGTCGGAATACCGCCAGGAGAGCTGCCGTATCCTACGTCGATGCTCGGCTTACGATCAGGACTGTGCATATGAGCTGCGATCCGCAGCGTGCCCGGCCTGACACCCGACGTCCTGGGTCGGAGGAATGGGGTCTGCCCCCTTTTTCTTACCTGTACGGACGACGAGGAGGGGAGGTGGCCGGACCGCCCGGAACCTTCCCCAAGCACATGTCGCGAAGCGTTACGCGCCGCCCGGAATCCTCTTTCGATTGCACCGGCTGCGCTCGGACTCCAGTGTAGACCGTTGGGAGGAGCTCTGGAGTGCGGGCAGGCATTGTCGTCATAGCGCTAGGCTTGCTAGTTGCGACGCTCTCCGGGACCTTGATGGCAGCTGCGCCCGCGGCCAAAGCAACCTCTCTCGAAGTCCAGCTGGCCTCCAGCAGCTCCGCGCCGCCCTACCGGGCGCTGCTTACTCTCCCTGGGCCAGCCCACCTTGTCTGCCCGTTCGACTATCGGAAAGAGACTCGCGTCCGTGCGTTCGTGCCCGCTAGCCGCGCCCTGGTCCCCGGATCACGCATCGCCGACATGACGGTGCTCGCCGCCGAACCCGTCGATGACCCGAGGCGGCGATACAGCGAATGCAGCGACCTTCTCTCGGGGTTCGATCAGAGGAGCCACGACAGGGGTGTCGATAGCTACGTGTGGGCGCCGCGGAAACCAGCACATCAGCTATCCGCTGAGCAGATGATGGTGCAGGTAAGAGCCCACAATGACATCGCCTTTTCGGGCCTGCCCATCGTTTCAGACCTAGGCTCCAATGTCGGGTTCTGCTTCGAGATGGTGTCCAACGCCGACAGGCCGCCGAGCTATTGGCTTGCAATGGTAGGCGTCGCCATTCCGCCCTGGGCGGTGGAGCGGAAGGTGTCTGGGGTGTCGTGCGAAGAGGCTATCCGCACCCTCAATTAAAGATTGTCTGTCGCCGAACTCTTCCGCCTCGCGCCAGGGCGGAAGTCAGCCGGTTCAGCCGATTTGTTCGATGACGATCTCACGAAGCTGGGCTGGGGTGAGTCCGGTGGGGTTGGGTCGTCGGAAGGGCGCCGGTTGTTGTGGGGCGGTTTTCACGAGCGTTGGAACAGGGCGGGGCGACCACGCCTGAGCGGCGTGCGAAATGAATTGGTTCTGCATTGGATTCCGTAAGAGGACCCGGGCCGACGGCCGCAGGTTTACTGATTCAAGTGATGGGGCGCCGCCGTAGCGTGCTGCACGCAGCATCAGACTTCAGGCGCAACCTCGGCGAGGCGCGAATGGCTGCCCGCCGGTCTGCTTGCATATGGGACTTGATCGGCCCTTCACAAGCTCCCGGGGAGGAATGGGTGGGGAGGGCCGGGCTCTGACCCCGTTTTCTCCCTTCGCTTTCCGCCCGCGACCAGACGCGAAGAAGTCCTTCTGAGCTGGTCAGAGGAATTGCGGTCAGAGCGGATTGGCGTACCGACAGGCGGCGGCGTCAAACACGAAATACCTTTGACCGTTGAGCATGTGCGGGGAGTTCTGTCGCCACCACTCGGCTGCTGCCACGTTTGTCTCGGCTAGGAGATCGACTGCCGCCTTTGCGTTTACAGCATAGCCACGGGTCTTGGTCGTCTGGCCCATGAGAAGCGCCCAACACTGACCGACAAACGATTTGGGACCGCTGACGACTCCGACACCATGCCAATTGCGCAGTGTTTTTCGCGCGAGGGGAAGGCGCAATCCCACCCAAGCCATCCGCACCCATTCGGGCGCTTCTCCGATTGGCGGTTGGATGATTTCAACGAACATGACGGTACATGTCGCACTACGATTTTGGGTCGGCAACGGCTCGGAAAGAGGCGTTGGCTTACCGGCCGCGAGCGAACCTCTCACCCTGTTGGGTGAACGCCGACGATCCCGCGGAACCTCACACGCGGATAGGCCGTTGCGTCGCAGGGTGGGGCGGGCGTATCCCGCCGGTGCGGCGACGCCGATCTCCCCTGACGCGGACGCCGCCTCAGATCCGGAAGGAACAGGCCATGACCGCGGCCGAGGCTCGAGACACATCCGCCCTGTCCGCCGCCGATCTGGACCAGCTCGCGATCAACACCATCCGCACCCTGGCGGTGGACGCGGTGCAGAAGGCCGACTCCGGCCACGCCGGCGCGCCCATGGGCCTGGCGGCGGTGGCCTACACCCTCTGGAGCCGCTTCTACCGTTACGATCCCACCGATCCGACCTGGCCCGACCGCGACCGCTTCGTGCTGTCCTGCGGCCACGC
>CAZTMF010000206.1:0-6039 GCA_964614675.1 uncultured Caulobacteraceae bacterium
TCGCGATCATGCCGGGCTCATAGAAGAACTTCAGCGGCGATCCTGCCCGTTGAACAATAGGCAGGCCCGGAGTCTTACAGGTCGGGCCCGCATAGGGCAGGTCTTCGATCGGCTTGTAATGGGCGATGTAAGCCTTTGCTTGATCCGTGAACGGCACGTTGGCCGGGCCGTCCAGCATCGGTGACCTGCTCTGCCAGCTGCCGGTGAAGAAGTCCGGCAGCTTGGTCACGTCAGACCAGCTCGATCCCAACGGCTGGGCGGCGGCGGCGGGCAAGGCGAACATCGCCGAACACAGGGCGGCGGCGACAAGCAGGGATTTGGGTTTGATCATGGAGCTGCCTCGGCGACTAGCGGGGGGGCGGGGCGTTGTTCGGGCCGGCGGGCGGTGCGCCGGGCGGCGCGCCAGGGCCGCCAGGGCCGCCAGGGCCGCCCGGAGGCAGCGCGCCGATGCCCGTCTTCAGCACGCGGCCCGACGCCAACTGGACCTGGCTCAGTATCGCGAGGTGATTGCCATTTCGCTCGGGCGCGCCGGTGACCGTGACCTTGTCACCCGGCTTCATATCGGCCGCGTTCCAGCCCTCGCGGGCCTGCATGCCGGTGCTGCCGCCCTCGAAGCCCCAGACCTCCTGGGAGCCGTCGGGCTTCACGACCCGGATGTAGAGCCAGGAGTGCGGGTTGGCCCAGAGCCATTTCTCCACGGTGCCGTGCAGGGAAACCTGCTTCGTCATGTCGAACATGGACGCAGCATGGTGCGCCGACGCCGGAAGCGCCGCCGAAGCCAGAAGTAGTGCAGCCGAAAAACCCCAGATGCGGAGCGAACAACGCGCATTCATCGCGTCTCTTGCCTTTCGAAGGAGCCCGAGTGGACAGGTGCTGTTTTCTTGCCTCCGAAAGGTCCGAAGAGTTAGGCGCCACAATTGGCTCGGCCTTCTTCTCTGGGAGACCTTCGGAGGCGCGCAGGCTCCGGCGGGACGCCTGAAAGCCGAGTTGGCGTCAGACTTACTTTCCGGAATTCAGGCCGAAGCGGCGCTCTGCGGCGCGGAAACGCGGAACCTGCTGATCAGCGCCACGGCCATCGCGACGAGACAGAGCATGCCCAGGATCTGCAGCGCCCCGGGCAGATTTCCGCCAACGTGGCTGCGCATGTATTCCACCGCCTGGGTGCTCAGCGGCTGGCCCAGCCACCATCCGGTCATGAACAAACCCGTGCCACGGCCGCGCACCTCGAACGGAAGCCGGCCCATGGCCCACACCACCAGGGAAGGAAGCAGCATGCCGCAGCCGATCTGGTTGAAGACCAGCCAGACGGTGAACATCGTCGACGTCGGCGCGTGGTTCATCATCACATAGGTGACGCCGAGCAGGCCAAACGCGATCAAGAGCTGCGTCGGGACGATCAGGCGGGCCGTGTACTGACGGTAGAGCAGCGTCCCTCCCGCGACGGCCAGGCCGGCCAAACCCGAGTACAGGCCCAGCTGGCTTGGCGAGCGGATGTTGTAGTAGCCGCTCAGCACGTTGCTGACCTGGACCTGCATGGTGAAGAACATGGTCCCGCCGAACACCGCAAGCACCGAAATTGGCACAATGACGCGCCAGGGGAAGCGCGCCGCGGGACCGGCGACCTCTGAGTCCGGCTGCTCGCTCTTGCGCGGCTCCCAAGTCCACAGCATCAGCCCGATGGCGAACAGGATGCTGACGCCATAGGCCGCGAACGGCCCTCGCCAGCTCAGGTTGCCCAAGGCGCCGCCGAGGAGCGCGAGGAAGATCGAGGCGATCGACGCAACCGCCGTCTGGTTCGCCAGCCACTTCTCCCGCCGCCGCCCTTGGAAATAGTCCCCGATCAGGGTGGTGCTGGAGGTGATGATCAGGGCTTCCATCGCGCCCAGCACGGCGCGGCTGGCGATGATGGCGATCAGGCTGTTGAGGACGATCGGCAGCATGCCCACGACGGCGTAGATCAGCAGGGCGCCGATGCAGGTCCTGCGGCGGCCGAAGAAGTCCACGACAAATCCGGCGACGGGCGAAAGCAGGGCGACGCAGAGGGCCGGCAGCGTCAGCATTAGCGGCACCAGGTAGTTGGCGCCGGGAACGTCGTGGAATTGCGCCATCATTCCCGGCAACACCGGGACCAGGACGATCAACCCCATCACCGCCATGGTGATCGGCAAAAGCAACAGCACGCCCTGCAGGGCGCCGGCTTGGCGTTCAGCAACCTTCATTGGGTTCCCCGCCCTCCCCCTGGCCGGCTCCGCCTCCTTGTTTGGAGCGGATCAGAGTATTGGTAGGCGCGCGGTCGACACCGAGTTAGGCGCCTGTTTTCCGCAAAGCCCTTGGGGCGTCGGACCGCCACTCCGGAACGCTGCGATCCGCGGCGGGCCTCAGGCGAAACTCCGGCTCAGGAACCAGGCCAGGCCCTCGGCGATCAGCGCAGACCCGAGCACGTCGACGGTGATCGGCCGTGGCGTCGCCAACCGGACCCGCCGGGCGAGCATGACGAGGCCAGTAACCGCGAGCACGACCGTCAGCTGACCCACCTCCACCCCGATATTGAAGCCAAACAGGATCTCAGCGAGCTTCTCGGGTGGAAGCTTCGCTTCCAGCAGGTCCGCCGCAAATCCGAACCCGTGGATCAGGCCGAAGATGGTGGTCACGACCATCCTCAAACGGCCGCTCTCGTGAAGCTGGCCCGATATCAGCAGATAGGCGGCGCTGAAGATGGCCGCGCCCAACAACAATGGCGGAGGCAGCAGGCCTATGCCGCCGAAGCTCAACGCAGCCATGACGAGGAGAAAACCACCGGTCGCCAGCGCGAGTTTGGTGGGTTTCTCAAGCGAAACGACGACGTTCTCCACGCCCACCAGGGCGATGGTCAGGGCGACCAAGGCATCGATGTATTGAGCGTGGGGCCGAATGATCCCGGTCACCGCCAAGGCCAGGGTGATGCTGTGCCCGAGGGTGAACCCGGAAACCACGAAAACCAGGTCACGGAGGCGACGTGAGATCAGCACCAGCCCTAGCAGGAAGGACATGTGGTCCACGCCCGTGAAGATGTGCATGATCCCCATCTTCACGAATTCGATGAGCCCGGCGCCTTTGAACCTGCCGCCTTGGCTCTCAGTCAGATCGAACCGAGTGTCGCTCTGCGTGAATAGCTGTTCCACGACATCGCCGTTCGCGAGCTGGATCTGGGCGAAATCGACGTGGGACGGCACGAGATCGAAAAAGGCGTCGAACCTCAGGATGAGGTGCTTGTCCGTCGGGCAATCGAACACGTACTCGCTTCGTCTGTAGCCCGTCGCAGCCTGCAGCATGTGCCCGGACGCCGTGGGACGACAGCTCTGGCCCCCGGCCGAAACGCCGATGCGCCCGGCAAGGTAGGTCACGACCTCCCCATCGGACGGCCGGCGGCCGTGGGCGATGTTCTCGGCCTCCTTGTCGGGGAAGGTGACGGTCGTGCGCACCAGGCGCTTGTCGATCAGCCAGCTGGAGTGGGATTCGCTGCGGGTGTGCGCCTGCGCGGGAACCGCCGCCAATAGCAGCACGAGGCTGATTAGCATGCCGAACAGGCGCGAACCGCTCATTGAAAGCCCGGGCCGATCTGCACATCGGCGCGTTGGCGCAGGAAGCGGTCGGTCCCGGCGCGCATGCGTGCGATCTTGTCGGCGCGGTAGTCTGTCAGCACCCGATCCCGAGCCGTGGCGTAATCCGCCGGGACGGGCTGCTGGTTCTGGTGCATGGCCAGGACGTGAATGCGCCCGCCATCCGCGACCGGGGCGGAGACCTCGCCATCGCGCATAGGCTTGGCGACGGCGAAAAGCCGCGGGCCGAGGTGAGCAGCGGCCGCGAAATAGAACTCCTGGCCGTCGTCGGTCGCGCCGCTTGATTTCAGGCCTTCCGCCGCCATGGCGGAAGTCGGCTCCTTGCCCGATCGGATGGCGGTGACGGCGCGCTGCGCGCTCTCCAGATCGGAGGCGACGTAGTCGGTGAGGGTCATCAGGCCTTCAGGCAGGTAACTCTGGATGTGGCTCTGGTAGAAAGCGCGGAGCTCCTGCTCCGTGGGCAGGGTCGCATTTGCATCGACTTCCTGCTGAGCCTCGACGGCGCTCACCAGCGAATTCCGCACTTCGATGTAGTCGTTCTGCAGGCCGAGCTCGATGCCGCGTTGGACATAGAGCTCTTCGCGGATCATCCCATCGAGGGCTGCGCGCTTCTGGGCCGGCGTCGCCTGGCTCGGAGACACGTTGTACAGGGAACGCAGCTGACTGACGTAATCGCTGAGCAGGATTGGGCTCCGATTCACCACGGCCACATCTTCTGGCGGAACACCCGCCACGCGGGTGCCGCGGGCGTTGAACAGCCCTACACCGGCGATCGCCAGACCCAGCACTGCCGCCAGCGCGCAGAACGTCAGGGATCGGCGCTCGTTGTGGACGTCCGGCCGCAGCCACTTGCGGACGGCTCCTTTCGTCTCGCCGGCGGTGAGATTCATTTCGTTTCCTTGGGGACGTGAAGCGACGCGACGTAAACGGCGACGGCCCTGGCGCTCACCGCATCGAGCCGTCCGCGAAAGGCGGGACTGACTCCATGCAGTCCCTCGCGGATGATCCGGTTGATGTCCTCGCTGCTTCCATTTCCCCGCAGCCACTTGCGGTCGGTCAGGTTGGGAGCGCCGATCGCGGGGTCGCCTTCCGCGTCGCGTCCATGGCAATCCCAGCAGCCGGCGCGGCCTTGGTACAAGGTGTGTCCGGCCATGACGGCGGTTGGATCTTCGCCGACCGCCCCGTTCATCGCCCGAACGTAGCCGGTCAGCTGCTCGATCTCGGAGGGCGTAAGCGACGACAGCTTTTCCCGGGCATAGGGAACCGGCTGACCAAAGGCCGGCATCCAGGCCAGGTCCCAGCCCCTATCGTCTCCCGCTCGAATTCCGTGCAGGACGATCTGCTCGATCTCGCTGGCGCGCCCGTTCCCGTACAGAAAGTCCTGGTCCGTCAGATCCGGCGTGCCCGTCGCGGTGCTGCCGCGCCCGTCGGCGCCATGGCAGTCGGCGCATTTGGCCAGGAACACATTGCGACCCTTTTCCAGCACCTTGGGCGCCAGGCGTGGATCAGCGAGCGTGCGATCAGCGTCGGCCTGAAGGAACTCGGCCCGCGCCCGCCTTTCGGTGACCACGGCGGCGACCGCAATGACCAAGAGCAGGACGATGGCGGCCAGAAGAGAGATGATGCGCCGGAGCCTGGTTCGCGCCGACGCCGGGCCTGATGCTCGATCGACCTGCATCTTGGAAGAAGACCTGACCTCGCACGCGGCCCGCCCCTGGCGAGCTTCACCTACGATCTTATTGAGGCGCGGAGATAGAGTTAGCTGTCACTTTTGATCTGCCGCTCGCGCTCGGCAATTGCGAGGGCTCAAAATGGCCTTCGCCGCCCGACGCCCATCCGCGCAAACTCCGACTGCCTGTCGACGAACTGGTGCTTGAGCGCCCCTGCGACATGCAGAATGAGAAGGCCGATCAGGAGGAAGGCGCCCAGGCTGTGCCATTCCACGAATTCCTCGTGCAGCCTGCGCTGTGGCGCGACCCCGCCCGGCTCCTTGCCGATAGCCTCGATCGGCGCGATCGCGGGCAAGGGAACCAGGTTCCAGACCTTCATGGTCGGCGGCGGTCCCATCATTCGCGGAGGCATGCCCCCGGGCGGAGCAGCCATGACGGGCTTCATCCCCGGCGGGGGGGGCGCGAATTCGACGGCGGCGCCGCGGGAGCCCGGCGGCGAATGGGCCGAGAGGATGGCCCAGCCCGAAAGCGGCATCAGCACCATCGCCGCGTAGAGCAGGAAATGTACGAAGCGCGCCGAATGCCGCTCCCAGGGCTTCATTTCCGCCGGATAAGGCGGCGGCTCGTTGACAAGTCTCCAGGCAACCCGCGCCACGGTGAGCGCGAGCACCGTCAGCCCTGACGAAGCGTGCAGCATCAAGGCAAACAATCTGACCGGCAGGGGCCAGCTCTCCATGAAGAAGCCGATGCCCAGATTGAAGAGGATGAAC
>CAZTMF010000207.1:0-6032 GCA_964614675.1 uncultured Caulobacteraceae bacterium
CAGGCCGTCGCCCGGTGTTATGCGGAGGCGTTCACGGCTGAGGGGTTCGAGGTCTGGTGGGACGTGACCCTGCGCTCGGGCGAGGCCTACGACCAGGTCACCGAAAAGGCCCTGAAGACCGCCAAGGCGGTGGTGGTGCTGTGGTCGCCGCGCTCCGTTGAGTCCCGCTGGGTGCGGGCCGAGGCGACCCTCGCCGACCGCAACAAGACCCTGCTGCCGGCGACGATCGAGCCCTGCGAGCGCCCGATCATGTTCGAGCTGACCCAGACCGCCGAGCTGACGCACTGGCGGGGCGAGGCGGACGACAAGACCTGGCTGGCGTTCCTGGCCGACGTGAAGCGGTTCGTCGCCAACGGACGGGTCGGCCAGGGGCAGGCGTCCGCCCCGGCGTCCAAGGAGCGCCCCGGGGCCCCCGCCGACCTCTCGATCGCCGTGTTGCCGTTCGTGAACATGTCGGCGGACGCGGAGCAGGAGTATTTCTCCGACGGCCTCACCGAGGAGCTGCTCAACCAGCTCGCGCAGATGAAGGAGCTGCGGGTGATCGGGCGCACCTCCTGCTTCGCCTTCAAGGGCAAGAACGAGGACCTCCGGGTCATCGGCCAGAAGCTGGACGTCGCCCACATCCTGGAAGGCAGTGTGCGCAAGGCCGGCAATCGGCTCAGGATCACCGCCCAGCTGGTCAAGTGCGCCGACCACACGCACCTCTGGTCGCAGACCTATGACCGCCAGCTCGACGACGTCTTCGCGATCCAGGACGACGTGGCGCGGGCCGTCGCCGACGCCCTGAAGATCACCCTCGGGGTGGGCGCGCAGACCCATGCGCCCGGCGGCACGCGCAACGTCGAGGCCTACGACCTCTATCTTCGCGGTTGCGCGATCATGCAGGACGGCAGCCATGCGACGAACCTGCGCGCCGCCGACATGCTGCGCCGTGCGGTGACCCTGGATCCCCAGTTCGCGAACGGCTGGCTCCGGCTGGCCGAGGCGCTCTCGATCTCCCTGAACTTCGGTGTCGTCCCGGCCGTACGCGAAGAACGGAATCGGGCCCTGGACCGGGTCGTGGAGATCGCGCCGGACCTCTGGGCGGGCCACGTCGCCCGCGCCTCCAAGCTGGTCTGGGAGGATGACCTTCTGGGCGCCGACCAGGCCTACGATCGGGCGATCGAGCTCGCGCCCAAGCCGTTCCCGGAAGTCGGCACCTACACCATGTTCATCGGCGGCCTGGGCCGCATCCTCGAGACCTTGCCCCTGTTCGCGGCGATACGACAGGCCGATCCGCTGCGGCCCGTGCCGACCTTCCAGATGTTCCTCTGCATCGCCGGCCGCTACGCCGAGGCCGAGGCGGAATACGCGCGGATCAAGGAGATGGCGGTAGGCCCGCTGCAGCTCGGAGACTGGTTCGACTTCGCCAAGACGCTGGCCACGGAGGAGCGCGCCGCAGCCAAGAAGCGCCTGGCTGGGTTCCTGGCCAACAGTCCGGCGCCGCCGGTGCTGAACGAAGAGCTGTTGGCCGTATTCGACGATCCCGACGCGGCCTTGGCGTGGATCCGCGGGAAGGTCGACGATCCCCCGCCCGAGCTGCAACCTCTCGTGATCCTGTTCGCCTTCCTGGCCGCCCACTTCGGCGACGCCGAATACGCTCTGCAGCTCCTTCGCCGCGTCTACATCGATATGGGCCGGGCAGCTCCGATCGTGAACATCTGGCATCCGGTGTTCGCGGAGGTACGTAAGCTGCCGGCCTTCAAGGACTTTACGCGCGAGCTCGGCCTCTACGGCTTCTGGCGCGCCAGCGGGAGGTGGGGCGACTTCGCCCGGCCGGTCGGCGACGACGACTTCGAGATCATCCGGTGACCGTTGCGCCGCCGCCGCGGCCGCGGGTGCGCCTGTCGCTGGGCGTCACCGGGCACCGGGCCGAGCATCCGGCGTTCGCCGCCAATCGCGCCCGGATCGCCGCGACGCTGGGGCATATCCTCGATCTGATCGCCTCGGCGGTCGCCGCCGCCCCGCCGGTGTTCGGGCCGGAGTCCACCGCCCCGACGCGTCTGCACACCCTGCTGGCCGACGGCGTCGATCAGATGGCCGTCGACATGGCCCTGGCGCGCGGTTGGGAGCTGGTCAGCCCGCTGCCGTTCGGGCGCCAGCTCAACGAGGCCATCAACGGCCAGCCGACCACGGCCGCAGACGCTCGCGCCCTGCTGGCGGGGAAGGACCCGTCCGATCCCCAGGTGCTGGCGCGCGTGCGGGCGATCCGGGCCCTGGCCGAGAAGACACAGGTGTTCGAGCTGGCCGAACAGGACGCCGAGCTGACCGGGCTCCTGCTCGCGAAGCTCGATGCGCCCTCCGACTTCGCCAAGGCCCAGCTGTTCGCCGGCCGGTCGTCCGAACGGGTGGCCCTGGCCGGGCGGGTGCTGATCGAGCAGTCCGACATCATCGTGGCGGTCTGGGACGGCGTGACCACGGCCTACGGCGGCGGCACCGGGCACACCATAGCCGCGGCCCTGGACCTCGGGGCGGCTGTGATCTGGATCGATCCGAACGCGCCCGAGGCCTGGCGCATCCTGAGGGCGCCGGAGTCGCTGGCGACGTTGCGCTCGGCCGCGCCACCGGAAGATCCGGACGCCGCCGTCGGCGGGCTCGTGCGCGACGCCATGCTTCCGGACGCCAGCGACCCGGTCGACCCGCTGCGGCGGATGAGGGTGCACGCCACCGAGGTGGAGCCCTGGCGGCCGCGCAGCAGCACGTTCTGGCACGCCTATCGCCGGGTGGAGGCGCTGTTCGGCGGGGAAGCGGGCCGCTCGCCGTTCCGGAGCCTCACCCAGGTCTACGAGACCCCGGAAGGGATTCTCACCGGCAGCGGCGCCAGCCTGATCGAGGCCCTGAGGAATCTGCCGGGCGGCGATCCGGCGCTGGCCGGCAAGATCGGAGGCCAGGTGCTCGGCTGGTTCGCCTGGGGGGACGGAATCTCCTCGCGCCTGTCGGACAGCTACCGCAGCGGCATGGTGATCGCCTTCCTGCTCGCGGCCTTCGCCGTGGTCGGCGGCATCGCCTATCTGCCGGTCACATCGCCCGACCATAAGTGGCCGTTCGCGCTCTTCGAGTTCCTGGTCCTGGTGAACGTCCTGGCGATCACCGTGGTGGGCCAGAGGCGGCGCTGGCACGACCGCTGGTTCGAGACGCGCCGGGTGTCGGAGTATCTTCGGCAGGCGCCGGTGCTGCTGGCCCTCGGCGTGGCCCGCGCGCCGGGGCGCTGGCCACGCGGCGCCCAGACGTCCTGGCCGGAATGGTGGGCTCGCCAGACCCTGCGGGGGATCGGCCTGCCGCAAGCGGCGGTCACCCCGGCCTACCTGCGCGCCGTGCTGAGCGGCCTGCTCGACGACCACGTCGTGCGCCAGCGCGACTACCACCGCGCCAAGGCCCGACGGCTGACCACCGTGCACCACAACCTGGACCGGCTGTCCGACCGGCTGTTCCAGTTCGCCGTCCTCGCGGTGACCAGCTATCTGGCGCTGAAGGGCGGCGGCGTCCTGGACCGGCTGCACGCCTCCGCCGCCGACCGGATCGCCGAGCTGTTCACTCTCCTGGGCGTCGCCCTGCCGACCTTCGCCGGCGCCATCGCCGGCATCCGCTACTTCGGCGACTTCGAGCGCTTCGCCGCGATCTCGGAGGTGACGGCCGAGAAGCTAGACGCCCTGCACGGCCGCATCGCGCTGCTGCTCTCGGCGCCGGACGAGGCGCTCGGCTACGGCCTCGTCGCCGAGCTGGCCCACGGCGCCGACCAGATCGTCGTCGCCGAGATCGAGAACTGGCAGGCCGTGTTCGGCGGCAAGCACATCAGCGTGCCGGCCTGACCTAACCCGCCGGCCCGATTCCCCAGCTCTCCAGGAACCGCTCCAGCACCTGGGCGCGGCCGTTGGGCTCGGCCAGGGCCACGTGGCCGTCGGGACGGACCAGATAGAGGGCGTCGTGCATCAGGCCCGCGCGCCAGAAGGCGTCGCTCCAGGGGAACTCGCGCAGCGGCACGCCGAAGGCGGCGCAGACGTCGTGCACCGCGTGCGAGGCCTCGCCATAGACGTGGACCTGCCAGTCCAGGGCCATCAGGGGGGTGAAGTTGTCGCCGCCGCCGGGGCAGCTGTCCTCGCCGCTCCAGGGCAGGCGGTCGCCGCCCACCACGCGGCCCGCGCCGCCGCGGCTCAGGGGGCTCTTGTGGTACTGGATCGCGGTCTGGGAGACCGTGCGGAAGGCGAACCGCCGGGAAATTTCGGCGCCCGCCAGGGCCGGGATCAGACGCGGGGCGAGCCCGGTGCGCACCTCCTTGGCCAGCAGCCCCTGTCGGGTGGCGAAGGTGAAGACCTGGTCGGTGGTCGACACCAGCTTGCGCGCGAAGCCGATCCGCTCGGGCTCGTAGGTGTCCAGGAGCTTCTCGTCGGCGCGGGCCCCCACCACGGCCGCGAGCTTCCAGGCCAGGTTCACCGCATCGCCGATGCCGGTGTTCATGCCCTGGCCGCCGGCCGGGCTATGGATGTGGGCGGCGTCGCCCAGGAGGAAGGCCCGGCCCTTGCGGAAGGTCCGGGCGACCCGGTGATGCACCCGATAGGTCGAGAACCAGTTGACCTTCTGGACCTCGACGCCCAGCCGCTCGATCACCTCGCCCGACACGTCCTCCCAGGAAAGGTCGGGCTGGCGCGCTTCGGAGTCCTGGCGGAGGGAGCCGATCAGCCGCGCGGTTCCGGCGGCCTTCAGCGGGAAGACGGCCAGGAAGTCCGCGTCGTCGAGTGCGATGTGCAGCTCCTTGTCCATCAAGGGCCCGCGCGCCTTGACGTCGGCGACGTAGAACAGCTGGACATAGGTCCCGCCCGGGAAGCCGGCATGCAACTGGGCGCGCATGACCGAATGGGCCCCGTCGCAGCCGCAGATGTATTTCGCCTCGCAGGTCTCCTCGCGGCCGTTGGCGCGCTTCAGGCGGGCCTGCACGCCGTCCGGCGTCTCCTCGAATCCCAAGAGCTCGACCGGCCGCTCGACGTCGACGCCCGCCGCCTCCAGATGCTCGATCAGCAGCCGCTCGTGCTGGTCCTGCGGGAAGATCAGGACGAAGGGGAAGGGGCTGATGCCCTGGCCGATGTCGCCCAACTCGATCCGGGCCGCCTTCTCGCCGCGCACCCAGAGGTTCGCGGCCTGCATCTTCACGCCGCGCGCCACCACGTCCTCGGCGAGGCCCAGCTGGCGGTAGAACTCCAGCGTCCGCGCCTGCACGGCCAGGGCGCGCGAGGTGGTCCCCGGCTCGGCCGCCTTGTCGACAACGCGCACCTTGACGCCGTTGCGCGCCAGCCACAGCGCCAACACCAGGCCGGTGGGGCCCGCGCCGGCCACCAGGACGTCTACGTTCTTGCGTGAGGCTCTTGCCATCGGGGCTCGTCCGCTCCGTTCGATCAAGACACTGGTTGGCGAGACCAGCCTAGCTCAGAATGTTTGACAGCGATTCTAGGAGCCCCCTGCGATGGCCTACAAGGCGCCGGTCAAGGAGCACCTGTTCCTCCTGAACGAGGTCCTCAACCTCCAGAGTTATTCCAGCCTGCCCGGCTTCGCCGATGCGACGCCGGACCTGACGGGCCAGCTGCTCGAGGAAGCCGCCCGCTTCTGCGAAGGGGTGCTCGAACCCCTGAACGCCGTGGGCGACAGGGAAGGTTGCAAGCACGATCCCGCCACGGCGGCCGTGAAGACCCCGACCGGCTTCGTCGACGCCTACCGGACGATGGTCGAGTCCGGCTGGAGCGCGCTCGCGGTCGATCCGCAATGGGGCGGCCAGGGCCTGCCGGGCGTCCTGAGCCTGGCGTTCAACGAGATGGCCTCCTCGGCCAACATGGCCTTCGCCATGTACCCGGGCCTGACCCACGGCGCCTTCTCCGCGATCAAGTACGCCGGCGACGACGCCCAGAAGGCCATGTACCTCGCCAAGATGGCCACCGGCGAATGGGCCGGCGCCATGAACCTCACCGAGCCCCAGTGCGGCACCGACCTCGGGCTGATCCGCACCA
>CAZTMF010000208.1:0-6016 GCA_964614675.1 uncultured Caulobacteraceae bacterium
ACTTCTCCGGCTCCAGGTCGTCGAAGGCGTCGGCGGCGAAGCCGGGCGCGTCCTCCGGCCCGGTCCAGGTCCCGTCGGCGGGCAGGAAGCGCCAGCGACGCGGCATCAGCCGCTCCAGCCAGCGCCCGCGTGCGCTCTGCAGGTGCTTGGGCCGGTTCAGCTCCGCATCCAGGTCGACCACAGGCGAGATCAGGTCCGACCCCGCGCGGCCGAACCTTTGGCGCAGCTTCCAGCCCGTGTCGCGGCGGGTCTCGATCAGCATGCGGGCGTAGGTCACCGAGGCGTGCTTCTTCAGCCAGAGCGACAGCGGCGCCTCGTCCTTCTCGCGGTCCTCCACCACGGCGGGGGTGAAGTCGAGTTCGGCGGCGGCGACCTTGGAGAGGTCGATCAGGAGGAAGTGCACGCAGGGGAAGTCGCGCCACTTGCGGTACCAGCGCGGATGCCAGGGGACCCCGAAGAAGCGAAGGTCCCGGCGGCGCATGTGGTCCAGGCACTCGGCGATCCAGTTCCGGTAGACCACGAAAAGGTCGGGATCGAGCACCAGGGCGTAGCGGGTGCTGACCCGCCGCACCGCCATGTTGAGCGCGGCGGCGTGGTGGTAGCTGCCGCGGCCGGGCAGGGGCAGGGGCTCGGGATCGATCCCGGCCAGCACCTCGGCGCGCGGGTCGTCGATCGTCAGCGCGGGCGCAGCCGTGGCGGCGTTGTCGACGGCGATGAAGCGGAAGTCAGCGCCCGGATTGAGCGCGTCGATCATCTGCAGCTGGCGGCGGATGTATCCGTAGTGCTTCTCGATGCCCACGGTCAGGATGGTGAGCTCGGGCATGCTCGGCATGGTCTAGGTCCGAGCCTCTTTGGCCGGGGGCCCCAGCAGGGCCGGCTCGAACAGCAGGGCGCAGACCAGGGTCCAGACGATCGAGATCATCAGGATCTTGCCCATGCTGGCGGTGCCGGGATGGCTGGAGAGCCAGAGGCTTCCGAACGCGACCCCCGTCGTCAGGGCGCTGAACAGCACCGCGCGCGCCAGGCTGGATTGCAGGAGGTTGGTCTCGCCCGAACGCCAGGCCATGACGAAGTAGATGTGGAAGGCCACGCCCACCCCGAACAGCAGCGGGAAGGCGATGATGTTGGCGAAGTTGATCGGCTGGCCGATCACCACGCAGGTCGCCAGCGTCAGGAAGCCCGAGAGCACCACCGGCGCCAGGGTGAAGGCCACCTCCTTGATGCTCCTCAGCTTGGCGTAGAGCAGCAGGGCCACGGCGATCAGGGACAGGATCCCCGCCTCGATGAAGGCGCTGGCGATGGTGCTGGCGGCCTCCTGGATCGAGATCGGGCCGCCGGAGGCGTCCGGCGCCACCGCCTGCACCGCCTTGGCGAACCTCACCAGCACCCGGTTGTCGTTGGAGTCGCCCTTGGGGAAGACCTGGGCCCGCGCCTGGCCGTCCGGGGCCAGCCAGTTGCGGACGATGTCCGGCGGCAGGCTCTGCAGGGTCACCGGCTGGGCGGCCAGCATGTTGCGGATCTGGTCGAGCAGGGCCGCGAGCGGGGCGGTCAGGGTCTCGGCGGCGCGGGCGCGCACGGCCGGGGGCGCGGCGGCCAGCTTGTCGAGCGCCATGGCCAGGCGGGCGGCGTCGGCCGCGGCCGGCCGGGGGCCGGCCGGGAGATCGCGCAGCGCCTTGGCGGCGGCGCCCAGGCCCTGGACGGTCTCGGCGTCGCTCGGCGCCGGCTTGGAGTCGATCGGGTTGACCGCCGTGTCGAGGAGCAGGCTGGCGTCCTGTATCAGGGCCAGCTTGGCGGGCTGATCCTCGGGCACGAAGCTCGAGAGCGTGATCGCCTGGTCGACCTCGGGCAACTTCGAGAGTTTCGCCGCGACCTGGTCGGCCTGGGCCAGGGAGGGCCTCAACACGTCTATGGCGTTGGGCGTGTTCTCCGGGTCGTGCATCAGGTCGTTGAGCGTGGAGATCGCCTCGCTCTTCGGATTGCGCAGGTGCATCGGATTGAAGTCGAACTTCACCAGCGGCAACAGCGCGATCGAGACCAGGACCGAGACGCCGAAGGCGCCCAGCACCACCCGCCGATGCTCCACCAGATAGCGGTCGACCGGGGCGAACCAGGCGTAGCCGACCTTCAGGTCCTGCTCGGGTGGATGCAGCAGCTGCACCAGGGCGGGCAGCAGGGTCATGGTCAGGATCAGGGCGATGGCCATGCCCAGGCCCGCGATCACGCCCAGCTCCGAGACCCCCACATAGCTGGTCGGCAGGAAGGCGAAGAACCCCAGGGCGATGGC
This sequence comes from uncultured Caulobacteraceae bacterium, assembly GCA_964614675.1. Taxonomy (GTDB): domain Bacteria; phylum Pseudomonadota; class Alphaproteobacteria; order Caulobacterales; family Caulobacteraceae; genus JANWHQ01. The sequence continues at coordinate 2,285 of CAZTMF010000208.1, forward strand.
CCCGGCCGCCACGGCGATCGAACCTCCGATGTGCCTCGCCGCCCGTTCCATGGCGGTCGCCACGGCCAGCTTCTCCAGCCGCTCGGCGCGGAAACGCACCATCAACTGGATGCCGAAGTCGATGCCCAGACCCACGAACAGCGGGATGAAGGCCACCGAGATCAGGTTGAAGCGGCCAACCGCCGCGAGGCCAAGGCCCATGGTCATGATCAGGCCGGCGATGGTGGTGATCAGGATGCAGGCCAGCATGCGGAACGAGCGGGTCGCCAGCCACAGCATCAGGAATACGGCCGCGAGCATGGCGGAGGTCACCAGCCAGGCCTTGTCCTTCAGCGAGGCGAATTCCTCGTCCGCCAGCGGGGTCTCGCCGGTCATCCTGACCTTCACGCCGTGGGCGGCGTCCAGATGCAGGCCCCTGGCGAGGGCGCGGATGGCGTCCTCGGCGTCCGCCCCGGGCTCGAGCGCGCTGTAGTCGAGCTTGGCCTGGACCAGCAGGATCCGCCGCTTGGGCGCCGTCGAGGATTTGCCCTGGGCCGACATCAGAGCCTCCCAGGAGAAGAAGACCGGCTTGCCCGCCAGGGTCTTCTCGATGGCGTCCGACAGCCCCCTGAGCAGGGGATCGAGCTTGCCGAGATCGGTCTGCCCGGTCTTCACGCCCTGCATCATGGTGGCGAGGCCGTCGGCGACGCCCCTCAGGCTGGGGTCGGCGGCCAGGGGACCCAGCACGGGCTGGGCGGTGATCATCTGGCTGGTGGTGTCGCTGACTTCCTGGCGCGACAGAAACAGCAGGCCGTTCTGGGCGAAGAAGGGGCCTCCGTCCGGCCGGCGCACCGCCGAGGCGATGTCCTTGCGCGCTGCGATGCCCTGGGCCAAGGACGCCGCGGCGGTCTCGGCCAGCTCGGGCGTGGCCCCATCGATCACCACCACGATCTGGCCCGCCCCCTGGGGGAAGGCCTTGTCGACCGCCGCCTCGCGCTGGCGCCAGGCGGTCTTGGCCGAGATCAGCTGGGCCGTGTCGGTGGTCATGGCGAAGCTCATCGCCACATAGATCGCCGCCCACACGCAGAGCGCCGCCGCGCCGGCGATGATGGTCCACGGCCGCAGGCTGCTGCCCGCGACGATGCGTGTGATCAGAGCGTTCACCGGCAATGCCCTTTCGCCGCTGTCCGCATCCTAGGGAAGAGCGTCAGCGCGGGCGAGCCGCGCTGTGTCGCTTCAGTCGTGACCCTTGCGGCTCTTGCGGCCAGGCGCGTTGTTGTCGGCGCCAGAGATGAAGTCCTGGGTCCGGTCGTGGGCCTCGTTGTCGGTGTACTGCTCGGGCGGCGACTTCATGAAGTAGCTGGACGGGCCGTAGAGCGGGCCGCCCAGGCCGCGGTCGAGGCCCAGCTTGGCGCAGCGCACGGCGTCGATCACCACGCCGGCCGAGTTGGGGCTGTCCCAGACCTCGAGCTTCAGCTCCACGTTCAGCGGCACGCCGCCGAAGGTCGAGCCTTCCAGGCGGATGTGGGCCCACTTGCGATCCGTCAGCCACGGAACATAGTCCGAGGGGCCGATGTGGATGTCGTCCGGGTCCAGCGGGATGTCGAGCTGGCTGGAGACGGCGCGGGTCTTGGAGATCTTCTTCGACTCCAGCCGCTCGCGCTCGAGCATGTTCAGGAAGTCGGTGTTGCCGCCGAAGTTCAGCTGGTAGGTGCGGTCGAGCCTGACGCCGCGCTCGCGGAACAGGTTGGCCAGCACGCGGTGCACGATGGTGGCGCCCACCTGGCTCTTGATGTCGTCGCCGACGATCGGAACCCCGCGCTCCTCGAACCGCTTGGCCCAGTCCTTGTTGGAGGCGATGAACACCGGGATGCAGTTCACGAAGGCGCAGCCGGCTTCCAGGGCCTGGGCGGCGTAGAACTCGGTCGCGGCCTGCGAGCCCACCGGCAGGTAGGACACCAGCACGTCGGTCTTGGTCTGGCGCAGCCACTCGGCCACGTCGACGGCCGGCGCCTCGGATTCCTCGACCCGGTCCTTCAGGTACTTGCCGAGGCCGTCCAGCGTCGGTCCGCGCTGCACCTGGACGCCCGCCTGACCCGGCTTGGCGAAGACGTAGGTGTTGTTCGGCTCCAGCAGGATGGCCTCGGAGACGTCGCGGCCGACCTTGCCGGCGTGGATGTCGAAGGCCGAGGCGATCTCGATGTCCGAGACGTGATAGCCGCCGAGCTCGACGTTCATCAGGCCGGGGGGCGGCTCATTGGCCGTGGCTTCGGCGTAATAGCTCAGGCCCTGCACCAGCGACGATGCGCAGTTGCCAACCCCGACGATCCCGACACGTACTTTCTTGCGGGTCATATCAATCCCTGCGATGCGGCTGAAAACGCGGCCACGGCCGCGCTTGCTTCTATGTTACGGAAATCTTTGGCTCAAGATCGCGTTCGGCTCAACATCCGATGATCCTGGACCGGATGTAAGGTCACACGTGTGTCACTGTGCGCCGATCACCTGGCCGGCCTCGCGCTGGGCGCGGCCGAAGGCCTCGGCGTCGTCGATGTCGATCCAGAAGCGGCCCTTGATGTCGTGGGCGAGCGCAAGGCCTTGCTCGGCAAGGGCCTGCATGCCTTCGGAAATACTGCCGATCCCGCCCGCCGAGGCCTTGGCCTCGATGGCCTGGATCAGCAGCGGGGACGCCAGGAAGACGCCGGTGTCGAAGGCGTTGTAGTGCTCAATCAGCTTGCCGATCCGGCGAATGGCGCCGCCCTGGGCCACATCGACGCGGGTGACGTCCTCCAGGTCGACCAGCGGGTTGTCGAGCCGGCGGTCGACCGCAAGGACCACGCCCGGCGCGTCGCCATGGGTCCTGACCAGGTCCCGCACGATCTCCGGATCGAACAGATGGTCGGACATGAGCAGCAGGAACTTCTCGTTGTGCACCACCGGCCCCGCGGCCGCGACCGACAGGCCGTTGGAGCCCTTCCAATTGGGGTTGCGGACGCAGCTGAGCCTGAGACCCTTGGCCGCGGCCAGGGCGTAGAGGAACTTCTCGAGCTTGCCGCCCTCGTAGCCGGTGACCACCACGAACTCGGTGGCGCCGCCTTCCTGGGCGCAGTTGATCACGTGAGAGATCAGGGGCGCGCCGAGCAGGGGCGCCAGGGGCTTCAGGGGCGCGATCTCCCGGAGGCGCAGCCCCTGGCCCGCGGCGACGATGACGCACTTCACGAGACTGAAACTCCAGAGGCCGCTCGACGGCCGGCAAGCTAGCCTCGGGTCCTGCCGGTCACAATAGCGCGCCGGTGCTGGGATTCCGGCGCGGATCAGGACAGGCTAGGTCCACCGCCGCGCGGGCGTGGGTTTCGGGGGGTGCATGGACCGGCAGGTTGGGACGCCGAAGACGGCGAAGGCCGCGCCCTCGTCCGCGGCGACGTCCAACTCGCGCCCGCTCGAGATCGAGGAGCCGCTCAACCGCTACCTCGTGCACCCGACCGCCCGGGCCCTCGTCACTCTGCTGATCCCGACCGGGATCTCGCCCAACGCCGTCTCGGCGCTCAGCGTGGTGATGATGAGCCTGGCCTGCGCCTGCTATGCGCTGCTGCCATGGCCCCAGGGCGCATTCGCAGGCCTGGTCTTCCATTTCCTGTGGCACGTGTTCGACGGGGCCGACGGCGACCTCGCCCGCCGCACCGGAAGGAGCTCGCCCATCGGCGAGATCGTCGATGGCGTCTGCGACCACCTCAGCCACCTGATCCTCTATCT
>CAZTMF010000209.1:0-5976 GCA_964614675.1 uncultured Caulobacteraceae bacterium
GCCCTGGACCACGACGACCCATTTCGTCCGTAACCGCGATTGGACGATCCAGGAATACGTCTGCGAGCAGAACAACCACGACTCCGTCGACGAGGAGGGTCGCCCGGGTTTCCGGATCGACGAGTCCCTTCAGCCGCGGCCTTAGGTTCGCTTTCAGCTGCGGCGCGTCGGTCCGCCATGATGTCGGAGTCGGGCGTTGGGTTCGGTTTGGGCGATCGTCCGAAGGCCTCCCTTTCAGCAAACTCAATCGGAACAAGCTTCGCTGGGGCCTTTGTCAGCCGTGACGGCTGTGCGAATTGGGGCCGCCGATTGATCGGCGCGTTGGGGCAGGCATGGGTGCATGACGAATAATCTAGTGATCATCGCCGGCGGCGGAATCGGCGGCCTCGCCACGGCGCTGACGCTCCAGCAGATCGGCGTGCCCTGCGTCGTCTACGAGGCGGTTCGCGAGATGCGACCCCTGGGAGTGGGCATCAACCTGCAGCCCAACGCCGTGCGCGAGCTCTTCGACCTGGGCATAGGCGAGGCCGATCTGGGCTCCGTCGGCATGCCCGCCGAAGAGTGGGCGCTGGTGGGCCTGAACGGCCACGACATCTACTCCGAACCGCGCGGCCGCCTCGCCGGCTACAAATGGCCCCAGTACGCAGTCCACAGGGGCAAGTTCCACATGCTCCTGCACGACAAGCTGTTGGAGCGCGCGGGTCCAGGATCCGTGCGGCTCGGCAGCCGGGTCAGGGGATATCGCAAGAGGTCGGACGGTGGAGTCACGGCCTTGATCGAACATGCGGATGGTTCGACCTCGGAGGCCCATGGCCGCCTGTTGATCGGCGCTGACGGGATCCACTCGGAAGTCCGGGCCCAGATGCATCCCGACCAGCCTCCGATCCACTGGGGCGGCGCGATCATGTGGCGCGGCGCCACCTGGGGAAGGCCGATCAGGACGGGCGCCTCTTTCGTCGGCCTGGGCACCCATCGTCACCGGATCGTCTTCTATCCCATCTCCCATCCGGATCCTGAGACCGGTCTCGCGCTGATCAACTGGATCGCCGAGGTCACGGCCGACAGCGCCGAGGGCTGGAAGCAGAGCGGCTGGTTCCGCCAGGTCGAGATCTCGGACTTCATCGGACAGTTCGAGGACTGGACCTGGGACTGGCTCGATGTGCCCGCCCTGATCCGGGGAGCAGATGCGGTCTTCGAGAACCCGATGATCGACCGGGATCCGGTCCCGACCTGGCAGGACGGCCCCGTCGCCCTCCTGGGGGACGCCGCCCATGCCATGTACCCGACCGGCTCCAATGGCGCGAGCCAGGCGATCGTCGACGCCCGGGTGCTCGGCGCCCTCCTGGTGGAACATGGGGTCAATATCGACGCGCTCGCCGCCTATGATTCGAAGCTTTGCGCACCGATCTCGCAGCTGATCCTGCGAAATCGTGGCGCCGGGCCCTTCGGCCTGCTCAACCTCGTGGACGAGCGGTGCGGCGGCGCCTTCGACAACATCGACGACGTCATTCGTCCCGAGGAACGGGCGGCGTTCATGGCCGGCTACAAGGCCGCAGCCGGCTTTGCCGTCGAGCAGCTCAACAAGGCGCCGCCCACCCTGCCGCCGGGCGCTCGCGTCCCCTCATTGCAGACGAGCGGGACGCCATTACGGTCGTTCTTGTAAATTGTCCGAGCCCGTCTGCGGGCCAGATCTTTTGAGCTGGGGAGCCTGACATGGCTGGAGCCAAGGTCATCGCGGTTCTCGGGGCGACCGGAGCCCAAGGCGGCGGTCTGTGCGAGGCGATCTCGAGCGACCCCGATGGCCGGTTTGCATGCAGGGCCATTACCCGCAATCCCGGCTCGGACCAGGCAAAGGCCCTGGCGGCCAAAGGCGTCGAGGTCGTCGCGGCCGACCTGGATGACGAAGCCAGCCTGACCAAGGCGTTCGCCGGCGCGCACGGCGTATTCGGCGTGACCAACTATCCGGAGGTGGCCTCGGTCGAGAGGGAACAGCAGCAGGCCGTCAACATCGCCAAGGCCGCCAAGGCCGCAGATGCGGCGCACGTGATCTGGTCGACCCTGGACGACACGTCTCGGTGGCTGCCCCTCAGCGATCCGCGGATGCCGACGCTGTTCGGTAAGTACAAATGCCCGCACTCCGACTCCAAGGGCCAGATCGACCACGTCTTCACCGATCTCGGCCTGCCGGTCACCTTCCTGCTGACCTGCTTCTATTGGGACAACTTCTATCTGTACGGCTGGGGACCCCGGAAGGGCGAGGATGGCGTCTACACGCTCACCTTCCCGATCGGGACGGCCAAGATGCCGGGGATCGCGGTCGAAGACATCGGCAAATGCGCGCACGCCATATTCAAGCGCAGAGCCGAGTTCATCGGCGAGAGGGTCGGTATCGCCGGCGAGCACCTGAGCGGCGCCGAGATGGCTGAGAAATGCAGCACGGCGCTCGGCATAGATTGCAGGTTCAAGCCGATATCAGCCGATGCCTATCGAAAGCTCGGCTTCCCCGGCGCCGACGATCTGGGCAACATGTTCCAGATCTTCGACGAATTCGAGGAACAGTATAGGGCGTCTCGAAGCGTCGAAGCCGCCCGGGCGCTGGAGCCGTCCTTGATGGATTTCGACCAGTGGCTCGCCAGGAACAAAAGCAGGATCCCGCTCGGGTAATCCGGGCGTGATGTCGACGGGCGGGGGAGGGTGTCGTGGCGACCAAGTGGATCGTGGCGATCAAATACAGGACGGACCAATCGAAGGAGGCCTGTCGCCAGTACTGGACTGAACGCCACGGGCCGCTGGTCCTCCGCGTCCCCGGCCTGACCCGCTACGTCCAGTCCCATCGGGTGTCCGGCGACGAAGATATCGGCAATGCGCCGTACGACGGCATTGCGACGCTGTGGTTCGAGACCGAGGCGGCGGCGAAACAGGCGCTGGCGTCTCCGCAGATGGCGGCGATCGGGGCGGACGCGGGCCACTTTTCCGATCCTGCAGGTATGAAGCAGGTCTTGGCGCGCGAGGTCGTGATGCGCGACACGCCCGCGCGCGACGGCGACCTGAAGCTCGTCACCTTCAACTACCGCAAGGCGAACCTGTCGCCGGACGCGTTCCAGGACTATTGGGAAAACAAGCACGGGCCGTTGGTGCTTCGCGATTTCGCGGCGCTTCGACGTTATGTCCAGAACCACGCCTTGATCGGCTCCTACGACTCCGGCGCCGAACCCGACTTCGACGGCGTGCTCGAGGCCTGGCTGGCGAGCTTCGAGGCCCTGGGCGCCGGCGAGGGAACGCCCGAGCACGAAGGCGTGCGCGCCGACGAGGCCAATTTCCTCGATCCGGATCGCTTCAGGTTCATGCTCGTGCGCGACACGACCTTTCGGTGATGGACCAAGCGAATGGGGAAAGTCTTGGCGTCTGCTGAGCCGGTCGACGGCGTCTTCGGCGCGCCCCTTCCGGAAGTGGTCGACGTGCTGAATGCGCTGCTGACGCGCTTCCCGGCCATCCGGATGCTCGGGGATTGGCGCGTGAGCGACACCAACGCCGTATCCGAGGTGGCCCACCTCCACGTTTCGCTTCGATAGAGCGATCGGTCCGGCGCGCCGCGCGCCGCAGTCACCCTGCAACTCTCAGGCGCCGGCAGTTCAGCTGGCTTGACCATCTCGTTGCGATGCGCAATGACTTGTCGCACTGTCGACGATCGCAACGATTCCGACAGACGGGGCAGGAACTATCGACCGGCGGTCGAACGCCGGACACGGGTGTCGCCGGAATACCGCGAGAACGGTCGGCGCCGCCCATTAGAGACCGGCCTGAAATGAGCCGGACAAAGGGGAGGGCGCCATGAGATTGAAGACGATCCTGACGGCTGCGTCCGCGTTGACCGGATGCTTCAGCGTGCAACATGCCATGGCGGCCGACGCGCCGGCGGCGGCGACGGCCTTGCAGGAGGTCGTGGTTACGGCTCAGAAGCGGGCTGAAGACGTCCAGAAGATCCCGCTGGCGGTCACTCCGGTGATGGGGCCGAAGCTCGTGGAGCAGGGCGTCACCGACGTCCGCAAGATCGGCAACCTCGTGCCGGGAATCGTGCTCGGCCAGGACTTCATCTACACCCAGATCGACATCCGCGGCGTCGGCGCCAACAACGACGCCCCCGCTTTGGATCCGGCAGTCGCCTTCAACATCGATGGCGTATACCAGGCCCGCGACTATGGCACTTACGGGTCGTTCTATGACATCGACCGCGTCGAGGTGCTCAGGGGGCCGCAGGGCACGCTTTACGGCCGCAACGCCACGGGCGGCAGCATCAATGTGATCACCAACAAGCCTGTCGACGCCTTCCACGCGGCGCTCGAGGAGGAACTTGGCGATTACAACCTGGTCCGCACCTTCGGCATGGTCAACGCGCCTCTGTCCGACCAGCTCGCGGTCCGCCTCGCGTTCCAGCAGGCGAAGCACAACGGCTATCTGACCAGCGGCTTCAACGATCAGGATTCAATCGCGGGCCGGCTGCAGGCGCTGTACCGCCCGAATTCGGACGTCTCACTGCTGCTGGCTGGCGAAATCTTCAACGACCAGTCCAATGGCGCGCACACGATCATCGGCCTGCCGTACGCGCAACCGAGCAACCCGTGGTACGATCCGCTGCCCGTCGACCAGGCGCGTGCGGCGGGTGGGGCGTCCTCGAACTTCGCCGACTGGGCCATCCATGCCCAGCTGGACTGGAACCTCGGCTTCGCCACCTTGACGGAAATCCCGGCCTACAAGCACGTGCACGTCAATGGCACGGACCCGGTCGTGGGGGTCTATTCCAAGACTGACCTCATCGACAAATCTTACAGCAACGAACTGCGGCTGACGTCTAACGCGGCCACACCCCTGAAGTGGGTCATCGGAGGGTATTTCTTCCGGGAGGACGATTATTCGAACTCCGACTACTTTTCGCACAGCAAGTTCTTTTCCTTCGACTCGATCACCATCAATCCGGACATCAAGGAGGTCTCCTGGGCGGCGTTCGGACAGGCGACCTACGCGATCCAGCCCAATCTGAGGGTCACCGGCGGCCTCCGTTACTCGATCGACACCAAGTCAGCGACCGGTGACGACAAGACCTATCTGTCGTTCGGAGGACCAGCCTTCCTCTCGGGGACGGTTCCTGACAACTTTCCCGAGACCACCTGGCATCACCTCGATTGGCGGGTCGGGGTGGACTACGACCTGACACCGCAGTCGCTGGTCTACGCCAATGTCGCCACAGGCTATCTGGAGGGCGGCTTCAACATCGGATCCCAGATCGGGCTGTTGCCCAACTTCGTCCCCGAGAAGCTGCTCGCCTACACCGTGGGCAACAAGAACCGGTTCTTCGACGATCGCCTTCAGCTGAACTGGGAAGCCTTCTACTACGACTACAAGGACTACATCGTCTCGGTGTACCTGACGGCGGGCGCGGCCGTCGGGCAGTTCGCGCTCTTCAACACCCCGGCCAAGATCTATGGCGGCGAGATCGAGGGCGTCTTCCGCGCGACGCCCAACGACACCTTCACCGCCAACCTCGCCCTGCTCCACGCACGCTATGGAACGTTCGTGCAGACCTTCGTCAGCACCGGCCTGACCAATCTCTCGGGCAAGACGCTGGAAAAGGCGCCGTCGGCCAGCATCCAGGCGGGCTATGAGCACGTCTTCGAGCTGGCTCATGGCGACGAGATCCGATTTGGCGTGCAGACCAGTTACAGCAGCAGCTACTGGACCTTGTTCGACCAGACGCCAGGGTCGAAGCAGCCCAGCTATACCCGGACCAATCTGGTCCTGACCTATCAGGCGCCAGGGCGCCGCTGGCATGTGCAGGGCTATGTCGACAATCTCGAGAACGCGGCGGTGATTGCGACGGCGGCGCCGCCGAACACGGCGAGCGGCGGCAAGATCCCCTGGTTGCACATCGAGGCGCCACGCACGTTCGGAGCTCGCTTCGGCGTGAACTTCTGAGCCGGG
>CAZTMF010000210.1:0-5976 GCA_964614675.1 uncultured Caulobacteraceae bacterium
CCGACAGGATCAGGATCAGGGGCAGGCCGATGAAGAAGATCATCAGCCCGGCCACCACGCCGGCCATGGTCAAGAGGAACTGCTTCATCGTCTCCGTCCCGCGCGAGGGCAGAGCCTACCTGTGCGGCGCCAGGGGTCAATGAACCGTGGAACGGGGGCCTCCAACGGCCGTCGCCGCCACGCCTGCCTCGGCGTTCGGCGCAGCGCTTGAAGCGGACATGGAAGGGCGGGAGAGATGGTCGGAGTAGCAGGATTTGAACCTGCGACCCCCGCGTCCCGAACACGGTGCTCTACCAGACTGAGCTATACTCCGACGAGGCGCGCCTTATAGCAGCGACACCAGCGCCCGCAAGCGACGCGGCGCCGCGTTTTCCGGCTTGTTCGGTCACGTTGCAATGCCGAAGACCTTGGTCTATCTCCACCGCCTCCGGCGCGGCCCGCATCCGGTAGGATGGGGGATGGTGTAATGGTAGCACAACGGTTTTTGGTACCGTTTGTCTAGGTTCGAGCCCTAGTCCCCCAGCCAGCCGCGACCTTGCCGACGGATCTGCGCCCGAGCGCGGAGCCGGAGCAGCCCATCGCTACGATGTTCGCCGCGGCCATGTCATGGGCTCGCGCCCAGGTCCTCGGCGGCATGACCGCCAGGCGCCCGCCCAGGCTTGTAACTCTGCATAGCAAAGTATATTCTGACGCAAAGTACGGGGAACGCCGATGACCGACTCAAAGGGCGTGATCAACACCTGGGCGGGATGGATCCCGATCGCGATGTCCGTCGCCGCGATCGCTCTGCTGATCCTCGCCCTGACCACGGGCTGGGGAAAGGGACCGCCCGGCGACGAGGGCGCCGCGGCCCATCTCTGGCAGCTGCTGGTGGGGCTGCAGGTCCCGCTGATCGTCGCCTTCCTCGCCACCGCCGATTGGCGCCGGCCGTTGAGGATCTTCGCGATCCTTGGGCTCCAGGTGCTGGGGCTGCTGGTGGCGATGGCGCCGGTGGCGCTGCTCAGGCTCTGAGGCTCAGGCCCCGAGCTCCTTCCTCACGAACCGGTAGGTCTCACGCTGCTCGCAGGCGCAGGCGCGCATGCGGCCCTGCTTGTCCCACCAGACCAGGGTCGGATAGCGGAAGCCGTCGTTGTCGACGCCGTTGGCGGCGAGCAGGGGCGTGATCTGGTCGACCAGCAGCCGGCCCTGCTCCACCACTGCGGTGCGGGCCGCATCGCCGTCGGCGGGCTTGATGCCCGGGGCGGTCCAGGCCTCGATGGGGGTCGACTGCCATTTGTCCAGCAGGCTCCAGCTGCGGTTGAACCACAGCTCGGCGACGGTCGCCCGCTCGGCGGGCGTGGATTTGGAGAGGCCGTTGTGGTCGCGTCTCGCCACCAGGATCACCCGGGTGTCGACGCCCGCCTGCTGGTACTTGGGGAATTCCTCGAGCCTCAACCGGATGCAGTCCGGGCAGCTGCGGAAGCCGATCTCATAGAGCACCGGCCCCTTGAGGCCCGGCGAGACCCAGCCCGCGCGCTGGAGCAGGTTCGCGATCTCGGCCTGGTTCTTGGTGATGGTGTGCGGACGCCAGCGCAGGTCGAGCGCCCACCAGCCATAGAGGCCGCCTCCCACAATCAGGAGGACCAGGATCAGGGCGCCCCAGAGCTTCAGGTGTCGCATGGCCGAAAGTCCCGCTTCTCTTGAAGGGTTAGCGCGCCGCGGCCGCTTGATCCACAAGTGTGGTGAATTTGAAGTTCGCCCGCTCGTTGGGGCCGGCTCAGTGGAGAACTTCTGACTCGGGACGCTGGCGGATGGGCCGGGCGGCTTGCCCACGTTCCGTGGCCGGAGGATGATCGGGCGTGACAGCCATCTTCGATCTCAGCCGCCCCGCCGCCGGGAGGGCCAGCGCCGGCGAGGCCCATATCGTCGACGTGCTGATCGCCGAGCGCGCGCCGAAGCTGTCGAGATCCTGGGCCTGGCCGCTGGCCCGCCCGGCGCTCTACGCCCTGCTGGACTACCGCAAGGCCCGCGTCATGGCCGACCGTGTGGCGGGGCTCGGCGGGCGACAGGCGATGGACTACGCCTCCGATCTCCTGGGTCTGAGGCTCTCGGCGCGCGGCTTGGAGCGTATCCCGGACAAGGGACGGGTCATCGTGGTCTGCAACCATCCGACCGGCCTCGCCGACGGCGTCGCCGTCGACGACGCGATCAAGCCGCGGCGGCAGGACCGGATCTATTTCGCCAACGCCGACGCGCGCCGGGTGAGCCCGCTGCTCGACGAGATCTTCATCCCGGTCGAGTGGGTCGAGGCCAAGCGCACGCGCGAGAGCATCCGCCTGACCGTGCGCGGCGCCCAACAGGCGCTGGAGGATGAGCGCCCTCTGATCATCTTTCCCGCCGGCCGCATCTCGCGGCGCCGGTCGGGCGCGCTGGCCGACCCGCCGTGGGCGACGAGCGCGCTGTCGCTGGCCCGGCGATATGGCGCCCCGGTCCTGCCGATCCACCTGGAGGGCCCGCCTTCGCGGCTGTTCCGCCTGTTCGATCACGTCTCGAGCGAGCTTCGCGACATCACCCTGTTCCACGAGCTCCTGAACAAGCACGGTGGCGAATTCCGCCTGACCATCGGGCCCCTGATCGTTCCGGACGCCATCGGCGATCCGGCCGAGGCCACCGCGCGGCTGAAAACCTATGTCGAGCAGGTCTTGCCCCGGCGCCCCGACCTGCCGTTCGCATGAACCGGGAGACCCGCGTGCTGACGACAGCGTCGGAGACCGAGGCCCTGGGCGCGGCCGTCGGCCGTGCGCTCCAGGCGGGCGAGGCGGTGTGCCTCTGGGGTCCGCTGGGGGCCGGCAAGACGACCCTGGCGCGCGGCTTGATCCGATCCCTGACCCGTCCGGACGAAGAGGCCCCGAGCCCGACCTTCACCCTGGTCCAGACCTACGACGGTCCTCAATTCCCCGTCGCCCACCTGGACCTCTACCGTCTGTCGGGACCGGACGATGTCCGCGAGCTCGGCCTGGAGGAGGCCCTGGACGAGGGGGCGGCGGTGATCGAATGGCCCGAACGCCTCGAGGGCCGGCTTCCCCCCGACCGACTCGATATAAGGCTGCGCATGGTTGGGGTCGGCCGGGCCGCCGAACTGGAGCGCCATGGCCGCTGGAAGGATCGCCGGATTGAGTTCTGATCGCGAGGCCATCAAGGCCGAGTTCCTCGCCCGGTCGGGCCTGGGCGGCGCGGCGCGAGAGCCCCTTGCGGGCGACGCCTCCACACGGCGCTACGAGCGGCTCACGGCTCCCGGCGGGGCCAGTCTGATCTTCATGGACCAGCCGCCTGCGGTGGAGAGCGCGCCGTGCCCGCCGGACGCCACCCCCGAGGAACGGCGGAAGGCCGGCTACAACGCCTCCGCCCGCCTTGCCGCCGGCCGCATCGAGGCCTTCATCTCCGCGGCCGACTATCTGCGTGGCCGGGGCCTCTCGGCGCCGGAGATCATCGCGGCGGAGCCCGGTCAGGGCCTGGCGGTGCTGGAGGATCTGGGCGACGACCTCTACGCCCGTCTGATCGAGGCCGGGTCCGACGAGACGCCTCTGTACCAGGCGGCGATCGACGCCCTGCTCGACCTGCACGCCGCGCCGCCGCCGCGAGTCCTGACGGGCGAGGGGGCCAGCTGGCCGCTGCTCGCCTACGACGACCTGGCGCTGAAGACGGGCGCCGACCTCTTCCTGGAATGGTGGCCGAAGTTCTCGGGCCTGGAGCCCTTCAGCGACGAGGCGAAGGCCCAGTGGGAGGCCTTGTGGGCGCCGGTGCGGGCGCGTGGGGCGGCGGGGGCCGAGGGTCCCAACGGCGTCTTCGCCCACCGCGACTACCACGCGGAGAACCTGATCTGGCTGCCGGGCCGCACGGGCGTGCGCCGCGTGGGCATGCTCGACTTCCAGGACGCGCTTCGGGCCCATCCGGCTTGGGACCTGTTGTCGCTGCTCCAGGACGCCCGGCGCGACGTGCCGCCCGAGCTCGAGGCCGCCATGCTCGAGCGCTATCTCGAGGCCCGGGGCGACCTGGACCCGGCGAGCTTCCTGGCCGACTACCACGCCCTGGCCGCCCTGAACGCGGCGCGAATCCTGTTCATCTTCGCCCGGCAGGTCGCCGGCTTCGAAAGACCCCGCTATACGGCCTTCATGCCGCGAACCTGGCGTCACCTCGAACGGAACCTGGCGGCCCCCGGCATGGAGGGGCTGAAGGCCTGGTTCGACCGGCAGGTCCCGGCGGAGCGCAGGGCTTGACCGGCCAGGGACCAAGAACGGCTATGGTGCTGGCCGCGGGCCTCGGCACCCGCATGCGCCCTCTGACCAACGATCGTCCCAAGGCCCTGATCGAGGTCGGCGGACGACCGCTGATCGATCACCTGCTCGACCGCCTGGAGACCCAAGGCGTGGAGCGGATCGTGGTCAATGTGCACGCCTTCGCCGACCAGCTACAGACGCACCTCGAACAGCGACGCCGTCCGGCCGAAATCCTGATCTCCGACGAGCGGGGCGAGCTGCTGGAAACCGGCGGCGGGGTGAAGAAGGCGCGGCGGCTCCTGGGCGAAGATCCCATCTGGGTGGCCAACGGCGACTATGTCTGGATCGAGGACGGTCCGCCGGCCCTTCAGATGGTGGCCGAGGCCTGGGACCCGGCGCGGATGGACAGCTGCCTGATCGTGGTTCCGAAGGCGCGCACGCTGGGCTTCGACACCCCGGGCGACTTCTCCATCGGACCCGAGGGGAGCCTCGAGCACCGCGACGGCCGGCCCGAGGCGCCGCTCCATTGCTTCGGCATCCAGATCCTGGACCCGACCCTGGTCTATGCCGTGCCTGAGACGAAGTTCTCGCTCTTCCGCGTCTGGATGCAGGCCGCCGCGAAGGGCCGGCTCAAGGGCGTCATCCCGGGCGGCTTCTGGATGCAGGTCGGCGATCCGGCCTCGCTCCAGGCCGCCGAAGCCCGCCTGCTGGAGGGCGTGGAGGGGTGAGCAGCCCCCTGACGGGCCCAGCGCCCCGCTGGTTCACCATCCCCGCCCACCGGCCATTCCTGACCGACCTCGCCAACGGCCTTCTCGATGCTCTGGGCCCCGAAAAGCTCGGCGACGCCATCGTGCTGCTGCCTTCCCGGCGGGGCGCGCGCGCCCTGGCCGAAGCCTTCGTAGGCGCCGCTGGTCGCGGCGCGCTGCTGCTGCCCCAGATCCGCGCGCTCGGCGACCTGGATGAAGGCGAGCCCCCCTTCGAACCCGGCGAGTTGGCCCTGGGCCTGCCCGCGGCCGTCAGCCCCCTGCGCCGCAGATTCGAGCTGGCCCGGCTGGTGGCCGAGCATCCGCGCGATCTCGGCCGCGCGCTCGACGCCTCCGGGGCGCTGGAGCTGTCCGACGCCCTGGCGAGCTTCCTCGACGGCCTCGAGCTCGAGGAACTGGGCCACGCCGAGCGGATGGACCGGGTGGAGACCCTGGTCGAGGGCGACCTCGCCAAGCACTGGCGCATCTCGGCCGAGTTCCTGCGCATCGTGCTGGAGGCCTGGCCCGAGCGCCTCGCCGAACTCGGCCTGATGGATCCGGCCGCGCGGCGGGTTCGGCTGCTGCGCCTGCTGGCCGAACAATGGCGCGAGCGTCCGCCCGAAGGGCCCCTGGTCGCCGCCGGCTCGACCGGCACCGCGCCCGCCAACGCCGACCTCCTGGCCGTCATCGCCACCCGGCCGATGGGCGCGGTGGTGCTGCCAGGGCTGGACCTGGAGCTGGCCGACGCCGCCTGGGCCGAGGCGGGCGAGCAGCATCCCCAGGGCGCGATGAAGCGGCTGCTCGAACGCTCGGGCATGGATCGCGCGGGCGTGCGCCTGTGGCCAACCAGCGGCAGTCCGGCCCGGGCGCGCTGGCGACGGCGGCTGGTGAACGAGGCCCTCCGCCCGGCCGAGGCCACCGACGACTGGATCGGGGTGATCGAGGACCTGCGCAAGGAGGCGGGCGGGACCGCCGAT
>CAZTMF010000211.1:0-5975 GCA_964614675.1 uncultured Caulobacteraceae bacterium
GCGCAGGCTGCAGAGGTTGCTGGAAAGGGCGTGCGGCAGCATCGGCTCGACCCGGTCCGGGAAGTAGACCGAATTGCCTTTGTCCCGCGCCTCGCGGTCCAGGGCCGAGTCCGGCCGGACGTAGGCGGCGACGTCGGCGATGGCCACCCAGACGATCCAGCCGCCCTCGTTGCGGGGATCGGAGTCCGGCTCGGCGAAGACGGCGTCGTCGTGGTCGCGCGCGTCGGGCGGATCGATGGTGACCAGCGGCACGTCCCTGAGATCCGTACGGCCCTGCAGCGTGGGCTCCCTGGCGGCCACGGCCTCAGCCTCGGCGGCGTCGGAGAAGCCGATCGGGATGCCGTGGGCGTAGATGGCGATCAACGAGGCGGCGCGTGGGTCGTCCTCGTGGCCGACCACCTCCAGCACCTTGCCGGGCTTCGGGCCGTAGCGGTGGCCCGGACCGGAGGCGGGCTGGGCCAGGACGAGGTCGCCGTCCTTCAGCTTTTCGGCCTCGAACGCGGGCAGGAGCAGGCTCTCCTTGGAGCGCCGGTCGACCGGCTCGAGACGGGTCTCGCGGCGGCTCTTTCGCACCACGCCCAGCACCTTGTGGGCGCTCTGGCCCAGGCGCTTGATCAGCTTGGCCTCGAGCTCGCCGGTCTCCAGCTTCTCGAAGCGGACCAGCAGCCGGTCGCCGAGGCCCGGCGCGCCGGCCTGGACCTCGTCCCGCGAGGGGGCCAGCCTGACCAGGGGGGCGTCTTCCCCAGCCAGCTTCAAGCGCACGAAGAGGTCGCCGTCCGGGCTGCGCTCGACCACGTCGGCGACGCCGACCGGGGGCAGGGCGCCGGCCTCGGCGAAGCCCTTGCGGCCCCGCCGGCCCAGCACGCCCTCGGCCTGCAGCTCCTTCAGCATCAGCCGAACGGTCCGGCGATCGGAGCCTTTGAGGCCGAAGTGGCGCGCGATGGCCGAGACGTCGGCCTCGCCGGCTTCGCGCACGAAGCGGGCCAGCGTCTCGCGGTCGGGGACTCCGGGGGCTTTGCGGGGCGGCTTGGGTCTGGCCAAGGCGGGCTCCGCCTCAGTAGGGCGGAGTGTTGGCGCTGTTCCCGGCCGGCGGCGGCGCGGGCGCCTCGTCGGGCGAATAAAGCGTCGGAGGCTCTGGCGGGGCGCGCGGCGGCGCGGCGTTTGCGTCGCTGGGGGGCGCTTCGTCGTCGTCGTCGGAAGAGCGTTTCTTCGTGGCCTGGGCGAGCTGGGTCGGCGCGGAGGATGCGGGCGCGGCGGACGGGGGCGGCACGTCGGTTCTCAGCGGAACGGCCTGCACGGCGGCCGCCATGCCGGGTGTGGGCGCGGCCGAGGACGCCGCCGCCTGCTGCGCGTCGGACGCCCGCTCGAGGCTGGGCTGGATGCCGAGATAGAGGCCCAGGACGCAAACGCCCGCCAGGGCGACGCCGGCGGTGTAGACCATGGGCCTGGGGACGGGGTTCATGCCCCTGACTTACCCCGCCCGCGCGGCGATAAAAAGTCCGACGGAGCCCGATCACGCCGCGAGGCGGACTCCCGTCGCGACGCCGTACCAAGCCAGGCCTCCCGCCGAGCATGCCAGCAGCAGCGGGATCGCCCCGACCTTGAAGCGGAAGGCGGCGACGGCGGCCGCCAGGGTCAGGATCGCGCCGGCCAGATTGAGCGAACCCAGCGCCGGCGCCTCGATCGTCGCGACGCCCAGCACCTTCGCCTCGGAGACCTGGCCGAACAGTGTGTGCAAGGCGAACCAGACCGCCAGGTTCAGGATCACGCCCACCACCGCGGCGGTGATGGCCGTCAGGGCCGCGTTCAGGGCCTTGGCGTGGCGCAGCATCTCGGCCCAGGGCGCGCCTAGGAAGATCCAGAGGAAGCAGGGGGTGAAGGTCACCCAGGTGGTCAGGGTCCCGCCGAGCAGGCCGGCCAGCAGCGGCGACAGGCCCGTGGCGCCCCGGAAGGCGCCCATGAAGCCCACGAACTGGGTGACGATGATCAGCGGACCGGGGGTGGTCTCGGCCATGCCCAGGCCGTCCAGCATCTCGCCGGGCTTGAGCCAATGATAGGTCTGCACCGCCTCC
Organism: uncultured Caulobacteraceae bacterium; assembly: GCA_964614675.1. Classification (GTDB taxonomy): domain Bacteria; phylum Pseudomonadota; class Alphaproteobacteria; order Caulobacterales; family Caulobacteraceae; genus JANWHQ01. Next base: position 2,073 of record CAZTMF010000211.1, read on the forward strand.
TGGGCGACATAGGCCAGCACCGCATAGGCGCCGCCGAAGGTCACCACCGCCATCTTGGCGAAGAACAGGGCGATGCGGCTGAAGACGTCGCCGGGACCGAGGGCCAGCACCAGGGCCGCGATCGGGCCGAGCCAGAGGACCAGCAGGACGGCGCCGGTCAGGAGCGCCCTCTTCAGCTCGGGCCGCACGTGGTCGGGCCGGCTTTCGCCGAGCAGCGAACCGTCGTCGGTCGCCGCGCCTGCGTCGCCGTGGCCGCCCGAGCCGTCGAAGGCGTGGAGCCCCGCCTTGGCGCCGACGAAGCCGATCACGGCGGCCGTCAGCACGACGAGCGGGAAGGGCAGGTGGAAGATGAACAGGGCGACGAAGGCCGCCGCCGCCAGCCCCACCAGCGTCCGGTTCTTCAGGGCCCGCTTGCCGATGCGGAGCACCGCCTGGACCACGATCACCAGCACCGCGGCCTTGAGCCCGAAGAACAATGCGTTCACCGGCCCCAGGGCGCCGAACTCGGCGTAGAGGATGCTGAGCCCGGTCAGGGCGAGGAAGCCCGGCAGGACGAAGAGACCGCCGGCCATCACCCCGCCTGCCGTCCGGTGCATCAGCCAGCCGATATAGATGGCCAGCTGCTGGGCTTCGGGACCGGGCAGCAGCATGCAGAAGTTCAGGGCGTGCAGGAACCGGCGCTCGCCGATCCAGTGCTTCTCCTCCACCAGGATGCGGTGCATCACCGCGATCTGCCCCGCCGGCCCGCCGAAGCTCAGGGCCGCCACGCGCGCCCAGACCCTGGCGGCCTCGGCGAAGCAGACGCCGTGGCCCTCGCCAGCCGATGATCTGGAAACCTGGTCCACCGCGCGCTCCATCTGGCGCGGCCGGACGACCGCGCTGCGGAGCGGGACTTGGGCGGCGGACCGCCTGTCCGGGCGCCCGCATCGGCCCGGGAAGCGGACGCTAGCTCAGCCAGATCCTCGCGCCAACAGGCGTCGGATCAAAGCCGCAATCCCAGCCGAGGTCCGATCAGGACCACGCCGAGATAGAGCGCCATGGTCAGGGCGCATCCCGCGCCGAGCGCCGGCCAGAAGCCGACGCCGCGTCGCAGCAGGGCGGGAAGCAGCAGGAACATGGGCAGGGACGGCAGAACGAACCAGAAGGTTCCGGTCGCGTGTGCAGCCATGCGGTCGGGATCGTGCGTGTCCCGCCAGAGCCACATCATCCCCAGCACCGACACCAGGGGGAGCGAGGCGATCAGACCGCCAAGCCCAGGATAGCGCTTCGCGATCTCCGACACCGCGGCGACGATCGCGCCGGAGATCGCGGCTTTCAGGACGAGATAGAGCATCCGAGCCCCAGAGCATGTCCGCCCCGCAACGCCGGGACGGCGAGCGATCATGTTCCCGCCAGGAAGCGGGGTGTCCACCTCTCATTAGGGTCCCAGGCGTATCTGTGACGCAGCCAATACGTGTAAGTTCGATGCCTGTTACCCAAACGGTCGCCGCGCATTCCGAAACGACCGAAGTCCGGGCGGCGGGTCCTTCGCGCATCCTGACCGAAGCCGAGGCGCCCATCCTGCGCCTCGACGCCGTCGGCGTTGCGGACGTGATGGAGCGGTTCGGGATTCCCTCCGCCCTGGCCGCCGGCCAGGTGGATGTCATCGACCTCGACGGCGTCCGTGAGCACATGGGCGAGCGCTGGGGCGACCAGCAGCAGGAAATCCACCGCCACGTCCAGCAGCTGCTCGCGCGCCGGCTGGGCCCCGAGGCGGAGGTCCAGCGCCTGGGCGAGACCCACTACCTCGTGACGCAGCCTGGCCAGACCCGCGCTGAGGCCCAGGCCCACTGCTTTAGCTGCCTGAGGGAGATCCTGGAGCATTTCGTGGGCGAGGCCCTGCCCAGCGACCTGCGTCTGCAGGAGGTCACCCTCGTCACCTCGACCGAGATCCACGGCCGCAGGGTCGAGCTGGACGAGGCCATCGGCGCCGAGATCGTCGTCGGCGACCCCGACGGCGAGGCCGGGCCCTGGCTCGCGCAATCCACCCGCTTCGTCGCCGCCAACGGCCGCTCGGTGCGCGTCTCCTGCGCCCTCGAGCCGGTGGTCAATCTTTCGAGCTCGTCGCGCATCGGCTTCCGGCTGGCGCGCCGGGTGCTCGACGGCCACACCGACCGACCCCTGAACGCCCAGGAGCTGCAGAACCTCTCGCGCGCCGACATCGCCCGGGTGGACTATGCCACCATCGCGCGGGGCCTCGACCGGCTGCACGCGGAGGCCGGCGAGGACAAGCTGCCGACCCTGATCGTCCCGGTCTCCTGCGCGACCCTGGCCAACGAACGCACGCGCCACGGGCTGGTCGGCCTCCTGGAACAGGCCCGGACGGAGGTTCGCCTCGGCCTGGTCTGCGAAATCTGCGACATCGACGGCCTGGGGCACGAGGCCCTAGCCCAGGACATCGCCCTGATCCGGCCGTTCTGCATGCGCCTGCTTGCCTATGTGGCCGAGCCGCGGCCGGCGGCCTTCCTTCCGCTGCGGGGCCTGGACCTGGACGGGGTCTCGGTGGACTGCCCGCCCAACCTCGGCGACGCGGAGTTCGTCGGCTGGACCCGCGAGGCCGCGCGGGCGGCTCACGCCGTGGCCGGCGCGCTCTTCCTCTACCGCGTGCAGTCGATCCAGAGAGGCGCCCTGGCCTCGCTGGCCGGCGCCAGCCACGTCACCATCGCGACCGCCCCCAAGGGCTGATCCGGCGTCAGGACTTCGCGCTCTTCTTGCGCGCCGGGGTCTTCTTGGCGGCCGCTTTCGGCGCCGCCTTGCGGGGCGGGGGCTTGCCGCGGCGGCCCTTGGTCGAGGGACCCTTGGCGGCGCGTTCGGCCAGGAGGGCGACGGCCTGCTCCAGGGTCACGTCCTGGGGATCGGAGCCCTTGGGCACATTGGCGTTCACCCCGCCCGAAGAGACATAGGGCCCGAAGCGGCCGGACAGCACCTTGATCGGCTCGCCCGTCTGGGGGTGGGCGCCGAGGTCCTTCAGGGCTGTGGCCGCGCCGCGCTGAGGCCGCCCGCCGCCGGCGCGTTTCTCGGCCAGCAGGGTCACGGCGCGGTTCAGGCCGACGTCGAAGACTTCTTCCGCCTCGGGCAGGTTGGCGTAGGTCGAGCCGTGCTGGACATAGGGGCCGTAGCGCCCGATGCCCGCCAGGATCGGCTGGCCGTCCTCAGGGTGGGCCCCGACCTCGCGCGGCAGCCGCAGCAGGCGCAGCGCCTTCTCCAGATCGATCGTGGCGGGCGTCCAGCCCTTGGGCAGGCTGGAGCGCTTGGGCTTCTCGCCCTCACCTAGCTGGACGTAGGGCCCGAAACGGCCGTTCTTCAGCCAGACCGTCTCGTCGGTGACGGGGTCCTTGCCCAGGTCGCGGTCGCCGTTCTCGCCGCCCTCGCCATCGGCGCTCTCGCCGATGTGGCGGGTGTAGCGGCACTCCGGATAGTTGGAGCAGCCGACGAACGACCCGTAGCGCCCGAGCTTGAGGCTCAGCCGGCCCGCGCCGCACGACGGGCAGATGCGCGGATCGGCGCCGTCGCCCTTGTCGGGGAAGATGTGCGGGGCCAGGGCCTCGTTCAGCGCCTCGATCACCTGGCCGATGCGCAGCTCGCCGATCTCACCGACAGCGGCGTGGAAGTCGGTCCAGAAGGCGCGGAGCAGCGCCTTCCAGTCGAGCTTGCCGGCCGAGACCGCGTCGAGCTGTTCCTCCAGCTCGGCGGTGAAGTCGTACTCGACGTACTTGTGGAAGAACTGCTCGAGGAAGGCGGTGACCAGCCGGCCCTTGTCCTCGGGGATGAAGCGCTGCTTGTCCATGCGGACGTATTCGCGATCGCGCAGCACGGTCAGGATCGAGGCGTAGGTCGAGGGCCGGCCGATGCCGAGCTCTTCCA
>CAZTMF010000212.1:0-5950 GCA_964614675.1 uncultured Caulobacteraceae bacterium
GTGCAGCTGCGCCAGGACAATGCGCTGGGCACCCTGTTCAACATGGTGGGCTTCCAGACCAAGCTGAAGCACGCGGCCCAGGTGGAGATCTTCCGCACGATCCCGGGGCTGCAGAACGCCGAGTTCGCCAGGCTCGGCGGGCTGCACCGCAACACTTTCCTGAACTCGCCCCGGCTGCTGGACCGCCAGCTGCGGCTGAAGGTCGAGCCCCGGCTCCGGTTCGCCGGCCAGGTGACCGGCGTGGAGGGCTATGTCGAGAGCGCTGCGATGGGGCTTCTTGCCGGCCGTTTCGCGGCGGCGGAGCGGCTCGGCCGTGGGCTGGAAGCGCCGCCGGAGACCACCGCGCTCGGCGCCCTGGTGGGCCACGTGACCGGCGGCCATCTGGCGTCCGACAAGGCCTCGTTCCAGCCGATGAACATCAACTATGGCCTCCTGCCGCCGATGGAGGCCCCGCGCCGGGACGAGGAGGGCAGGAAGCTTCCCCCGAACGAGCGCGGCCGCGCCAGGAAGAAGGCGATGAGCCTGAGGGCGCTGGCGGACCTGGAGGCCTGGCTTGGCGGAGCGCGGCTGCAAGCGGCGGAGTGAGCCTTTGAGGCTCGCCCCAAAACACCGCTCATCCCGGCGAAGGCCGGGACCCAGGACAAGTGACACAGAGGGCGGAAGCAGGATCCGCGGCGGCCCGGCTCAGCCTCATTGCGGATGATCAGGTTCTAACCTGTCCTGGGTCCCGGCCTTCGCCGGGATGAGCGGTGTTTCACAGTCTCCCGCGCGCCACCGCCCAGGTCAGCCGGACGCGCTTGGAGAGCTCCGAAGGCGCCGCGCCCGCCGCGTACGGTCGCGCCAAGGTCGCGTAGGCGACGGCGGGAAACGCGGCCACAGGCAGGTCGGATAGGGTTGCATTCGCCTCCCGGATGGTGCGCGCCACCGCCGCCCGCGCCCCCTCCTCCCATCCGGTCGGCAGCCGGCCGCCGATCCGCAGCAGCCCGGCCAGGCCCCAGGCGCGGCCCGCTTGCCTGAGGTCGGGCGGCGCCTCGCCGGCCAGCACCCGCGCCGCCAGGGTCATCAGCCAGCCCGCGGTGGCGTCGAGGTAGTCGAGGACCTCGTCCTCGCCGAGCGGCCAGGGCTCGAGCTCGCGCAGGCGTCCGTCGACCAGGGCTTCGAGGTCGGCCCTCGGGAGGCCGCGCCGGCGCACGCATTCGGCCAGAGCCAGGACGACGGGATGGCGCCGGACCGGGCGGTTCTCGCCAATCTCCTCGACTGCTTCGCGCCACCAGGCGAGGCGCATCTCGCCGATCAGGGGCTGGGAGGCGACCTCGGCGGCGCGCGAGAGCTCGTAGTTCAGGGCGTAGAGGGCGACGACATCGGCGCGGGCGTCCGCATCGGTGATGTAGCGGCTGGCCAGCCAGCGGTCGGGGTCCACCCGCCGGACCAGGGCGTCCAGATCGCCATCCTCATCGCTCATCGGCCGCCGCTAGCACGGGCGGCGGCGATGCGGAATCGAAACGGGCCCCTCGTCACCGAGAGGCCCGCCCCGAAAAGTCTGGTCAGACGGCTCAGCCGAAGAGCGTCTGGTACATGGCCATCGAGGTCAGCATCGGCAGCGACAGCAGGGTGTTGGTCCGGCTCGCCAGGCTGGCGATGCGCGCGGCCTTGGCCTTGGCGTCGGCGTCCGCTTCCTTGATGCCGAGCGCGATCTTCTGGTTCGGCCAGATGATGCCCCAGACGTTCAGGAACATGATCAGCGCCAGCCACATGCCCGCGCCCAGCAGGGCGTATTGCGCGTGCTCGCCCGGTTCGGTCCCGGCGAAGCCCAGCGACAGGGCCTTCCAGATGTAGCCGCGCAGGCTGGCCAGCACGATGCCGGCCAGCACCGTGGCCAGGGCCGCCCAGCGGAACCAGAACAGCGCTTCGGGGGTGATGTACTTGGAGAGCGCCGGCCGCAGCTCGGCCGGGATCTCCGGCGTTTTCCGCGCCGCCACGAAGTTGAAGTAGTAGAGCAGGCCGATCCACAGGATGCCGCAGACGACGTGGACCCAGCGGACCACCGCCTGCCAGAAGATGCTGTCGAACCCGTTCGGGTTATGCATCCCGAAGCCGAAGATCATGATCAGGGCCAGCACGAAGCTGGCGATCATGCAGTTGCGGAAATTGAGCAGCAGAGCAGCCGCCATGTCACAAGCCCCTTGTTCCTGGGTGATCCGGCCAGCCGGAGTCGGCCGGGACACGATGCCGCAGGGTGCGACGGCTGAAGCGTCACTGCAAGATAGAATTACTCGCTTCGCGCGAGAGTCGCGCCCTCAGGGCCGCGCGCCCTGGGGCTTGATGATCTCGACGTCTTCGCCGCGGTTGACGCCCCACAGCAGGATCACCGGCAGGGCGACGTAGATCGACGAATAGGTGCCGACCAGGATGCCGAAGGCCATGGTGAAGACCAGGGGGAACAGGGCCGCGCCGCCCATGGTCAGTGTGCCCGAGAGGGCCAGGAGCGCGCTGGCGCCGGTGATCATGGTCCGCGACAACCGCTCGTTCTCGGACAGGTTGATGACCTCGCGCAGCGGCGTCTTCTTGTACTTGCGCAGGTTCTCCCTCAGCCGGTCGAAGGTGATCACCTTCTCGTTCATCGAATAGCCAATCACCGTCAGCAGGGCGGCGATGGAGCTGGTCGAGAACTCGATCTGCAGCGCCGACAGGATCCCGATGGTCAGGAACACGTCGTGGAACAGGGCGATGACCGCGCCCAGACCGAACTGCAGCTGGAAGCGGAACCAGATGTAGGCCAGCATCAGGAGCACGGCGATGCCGAGCGCCGTGAAGCCCTGGCGGAACAGTTCGCCCGAGACCTTGGCCGAGATCGTCGAGGACTGGCCGACCTTCACGCCCGGGAACTGCCGGGTGATCGACTGCCGCACCCGGGCGACCACGGGATCCGATTCCTGCCCGGCCGGCGTCTTGAACCGGAGCATGGCCGAGTTGGGCCCGTTGAAGCCCTGGACCTGCGGGTCCGCGACGCCGAGCCTCTCCATCGTCTGGCGGAGCTGACCGATCGGCGCCGGTCCCGGCATCGTCACCTCGATCTCGGTGCCGCCGGCGAAGTCGATGCCGAGGTTCAGGCCCTGGGTGAAGAAGGAGACACAGGACGCCAGGATGCAGAGCGCCGACAGGCCCGCAGCGAAGGGGGCCAGACGCACGAAGTCGATGTGCGTTTGGCTCGGCAGGTAACGGATCAGGGGCCAGCGCATATCGATCTCAGATAGGAAGCTTCTTGGGGCGGGCCACGCGGAACCACCAGCCGATCAGCACCTGGGTGACCAGGATGGCGGTGAAGACCGAGCTGATCACGCCCATCGACAGGGTCCAGGCGAAGCCCTTCACCGGGCCCGAGCCGAACTGGAACATGATCAGGGCGGCGATCAGGCTGGTCAGGTTGGCGTCGGCGATCGACGGATAGGCCAGGGAGTAGCCGTGGTCGACCGAGGCCACCACCGAGCGACCGGAGCGGGCCTCGTCGCGCATCCGCTCGTAGATCAGCACATTGGCGTCGATGGCCACCGCTAGGGTCAGCACCAGACCCGCGATGCCCGGCAGGGTCAGGGTGGCGTGGGTGACCGAGAGGACCGCGGTCATCAGGAGGCCGTTCATCAAGAGGGCGACCGCGGCGAAGACGCCGAACAGGCCATAGGCCAGCATGATGAAGATGAAGATCGACACGGCGCCGATGGCGAGCGAGATCGCGCCGGCGCGGATGGCGTCGGCGCCGAGTTCCGCCCCCACGGTCGTCTGCTGGATCACCTTCATCGGCGCCGGCAGGGCGCCCGACCTCAGGAGCAGGGCCAGGTTGGTGGCGTAGTCCTGGCCGAAGCCGCCGGTGATCTGGCCCGAGCCGGTGGTGATCGGCTCGTTGATCGACGGCGCCGAGATCACCCGGTTGTCCAGCACGATGGCGAAGCGCTTGCCGACGTTCTGCGAGCTGACCTCGCCGAAGCGGCGGGTGCCCTGGCCGTTGAAGCGGAAGTCGATCGAGGGCCGCCCGTTCTGATCGAAGCCGGCGCTGGCGCTCACCAGCATCTCGCCCGAAACCACTGCGCGGCGGTTGACCACCAGGTTGCCGTGGTCGGACGCCTCGTCGCTGGGAAGCTGGATGTCCTGGGGCGGAATGCGGCCGGCGGCGATGTCGTCGGGCGAGACGGTCTCGTCGACCATCTGGAAGGTCAGCTTGGCGGTCTGGCCGATGACGTTCTTCAGCTTCTCAGGATCGCTCTCGCCTGGGGCCTCGATGACCACCCGGGTGTTCCCCTGGCGGTTGATCGAAGCCTCCTTGGTGCCCATGGCGTCGACACGGCGGCGGATGATCTCGATGTTCTGGGCGACGGCCTGGACCGACTCCGCCTGCATCGCCTGGTCTGAGATCGACAGGGTGACATGCTGGTCGTTGCCGCGGGCGACGGTGACGTCGCGGCCGGCGCCGTTGGGCAGGGCCGCGCCGAGGTTCTGGAACTCGGTGATCGCCGGGTCGACCTGGGCGGGGTCGGTGATCCGCACGTCAACTATTCCGTTCACCAGGACCGGCGGCGTGGAAGCGATCTTCTTCTGCTGGAGGGTGTTCCTGACGTCCTCGGTGAGGTTGGTCAGCTTCTCCTGCCTGAGCTTGGCGACGTCGACCTCGTAGAGCAGGCGCGAGCCGCCCTGCAGGTCGAGGCCGAGGTTGATCCTGCTATGCGGCAGCCAGCCCGGCAGCGACGCCAGGGTGCTGGCCGGCAGCACGTTGGGCAGGGTGAACAGCACGCCGAACACGAGCGCGACGAGGACGGCGATCACCTTCCATCGGGGAAGTCGGATCATAGGCGCAATGCCTGGACGCTTACGACTTGGAGTCGTTCGCGGGCGCCGGCTCGCCGCGGGTGCGCACGTCCGAGATCATCGACTTGACCACCTTGACGTTGACGCCCTGGGCGATCTCGAGCGCCACCTCGGCGTCCTCGACCTTGGTGACCTTGCCGATCACGCCGGAGTTCAGCACCACGGTGTCGCCGCGCTTCACGGCCTGGACCATTTCCTGGTGCTGCTTCACCCGGCGCTGCTGGGGCCGGATCATCAGGAAGTAGAACAGCACGATCAGGCCGATGATCGGCAGGAACTGGATCAGCGCCGCTGCGCCGCCGCCGGACGCAGCGCCCGCGGCGGTCGTCGTCTGGGCCATGGCCGGGGTGGCGAAGAACATGGGGGCTCCGAGGGGCTCTGTCGTTGAGTGGCGCGGAAGCTATGTGCGAACGCCTGCTTTTGCAATGAGACCCCCAAATGCATACGAAGCGGCCATGAGCGACGCCTCCAAGCCCCTGCTCCATCGCATCGCCGCGGCGCTGGAGCGCCTGGCCCCCTCCCCGCCCCCGGAACCGGACTTCGCCGGCGCCCGGCTCTACCGCTACGAGGCCGCGGCCGGGGCCTTCCATCCGGCCCCGGACTATCCCCTGGCGGTCGACCTGCTGGTGGGGGTGGAGGCCCAGAAGAGCCGCTTCGTGGAGAACCTCAGGCGGTTCGCGGACGGCCTGCCCTACAACCACGCCCTGCTCTGGGGCGTGCGCGGCACCGGCAAGAGCTCGCTCTCCAAGGCCGCCTTCATGGCCCTGACCTCCAACCATCCCTCGTTGCGGCTGGTCGAGATCGACCGCGACCATGTGTCCGAACTGCCTGAGCTCTTCGACCGCCTGCGCGGCCGACCCGAGCGGTTCGTGGTTCTGTGCGACGACCTCTCGTTCGAAGAAGGCGCTGCGGCGGCCAAGTCGCTGAAGTCGGCGCTGGAGGGCGGCGTCTCCGGCCCGCCCGAGAACGTGATGATGGTCGCCACCTCCAACCGCCGGCACCTGATGCCGCGCGGCCACGGCGAGGACCGTGGCCTGATCGCCGCCGCCGAGGACGCCGAGGAGGAGGTCTCGGTCTCCGACCGCTTCGGCCT
>CAZTMF010000213.1:0-5939 GCA_964614675.1 uncultured Caulobacteraceae bacterium
TGTCGCCGGGCCGGGTGAAGGCGAAGACCTTGCGGCCCTGCCAGCGCGCCACCTGGGCGATGATGTGGCCCGCCGCGCCGAAGCCATAGACGCCCAGCACCTCGCCATCTCCGGCGATCACCAGCGAACGCCAACCGATGAGGCCCGCGCAGAGCAAGGGCGCTTCGGAGGCCGGCTCGGCCAGGGCGTCGAGCGGATAGGCGTAGTCGGCGTCGACGAGCACATGGGACGCGAAGCCGCCGTCGCGGGTGTAGCCGGTGAACAGCGGATCGTCGCAAAGGTTCTCGCGACCGGACAGGCAATAGGGGCACTTGTGGCAGGCGCGCCAGAGCCACCCGACGCCGACGCGCTGGCCGATCTTCAGGGACGTGACACCCGCGCCCAGCGTCTCCACCACGCCCACGATCTCATGCCCCGGGGTGATCGGCAGTTTGGGGTTTGGCAGCTCGCCGTCCACCACGTGCAGGTCGGTCCGGCAGACACCGCAGGCCAGGACCTTCAGCACCGCCTCGCCCGGACCGGGCTCCGGGTCCGGCCGCTCCACGAGCTGCAGCCGCTCGCCCGGACGGGACAGGATCATGGCGCGCGTGGGAGGCCTCCCGCCCGGAGGGCGCATTCGGCGGCGGCGGTCATTCCTTGTGGCCGACCACCCAGAGGGCCCGAGGCTTGGCCGGGTTGTGATAGTACCATCGGTCGACGGTCACGCCGCGCTCGGCCAACAATCGGACGAGCAGGTCGTAGCCGATGTAGACCCCGCTCCAGTGATCCTGCTCGTGACGCTTGTAGGGTTCGGGCCTGGTCGGCCGGTAGTGCAGCGAATAGGTCTCGAAGTTCTGGGTGCGGTAAGGGTAGTCGGGCGAGGATTTGAAATCCTCGCAGTTGACCTGGATCGCCAGCACGCCGCCGGGCCCCAGGACGCGGCACATCTCGTCCAGGGCGGTGACATAGCGATCTAGCGACGAGATGTGCTGGAGCACCGAGTACGAATAGACCAGCACCGCCTCGGCCGAGGGGGCGGCGCAGCGGCCGTGCTCGTCGAGGAGATAGGTCGCCCGGGTCTCGGGGGTCAGCTCCCGGCAGCGCTCCAGCATGGTCGGCGAGATGTCGATGCCAGCGCACGGCCGGCCGCTGGCGATCACCGCCTTCATGACCCGCCCCGCACCGCAGCCGTATTCGACGACCAGGCCGTGGGGATCGAGGTCGTCCAGAAGCGGCTTCAGGTGGACGTCGAACAGCTTGCGGCCGCGGGAAAAGAACTCCTCCAGCAATTCGCCGGAAAAGGCCTCCGGCGGGGCGTCCGCCATCCCGTTGGTGGTCATGATGGCGAGCAGCGGATTCTCCCGGGCCTTGGCTTCCCAGTCCGCTTCGAGCCAGTGCTCCGGCCGGGAATAACGCTCCGCCATGCATCCTCCGTCCAACCTCGGAGGCATTCATAGACGCTCGGGGGCGCCGGAGAAACGTGTCACGAGCCGCTTGCGATCTCCGAGGCGCCGCCCCGACGCCACGCCATCGGACCGGGATCGAGGCCAAGCTGGCCCTCCAGCACCGCAAGATCTGCGTCGGAGGCGTCTCCGCGGCGGCCCGCGATGCGCGCCTTCAAGACCTCGGCGGGCGCCTCCAGCCAGACCCCTTCGAAGGGAGCCTCCGCCCGGGACGCCAGCGCCTCGGCCGCCGCTCGCTCCCGCGGATGCAGGAACACCGCGTCGAGGATCACCGGCCATCCGGCCGACAGACAGAGGCCGGCCGTCTTCAGCATGGACGCATAGACCCGCTCGCTCTCGGAGCGCGCATAGGCTTCGGGCGGCAGGCGATCGGTCGGGGCCCTGTTCCAGAGCCGCTTGCGGATCTCGTCCGTCCGCAGGACGACGGCGCCCGGCGACGGGACGAACCGCGGCGCCAGCGCTCGCGCGACGGTCGATTTGCCCGAGCCCGAGAGTCCCCCGACGGCGATCAGTTTCGGACGAGCCGGTTCCAGATGCCGGCGAGCGGCGTCCAGGTATCGTCGGGAGGCCACGAAGTCCCCCTGGTGGCCGTAGACATGGGCGCGCACGCCCGCCCGCACCGACTGGAACAGCCCGAGGCAGGAGAGTCCGCTCCAGACGCCATCGCCGAAGCTCCGCGCGGCCTCGTCCAGCCACCCGTTGAAGACCCTGCTCGCGCCTTCCGCCTGACCGCGGAACGCGAGGTCCATGAGCAGGAACGCCAGGTCGTAGAGGACGTCGATCTCGCTCAAGGCGTCGTTGAACTCGATGCAGTCGAAGAGCACCGGCCGCCCCGCCTCCAGCAGGATGTTGCCGAGATGCAGGTCTCCATGGCACCGGCGCACGAACCCTTCGGCCATCCGCTCGTCGAGACGCGGCGCGCACCGCGCCAGCACGCCCTCGGTCGCCCCGACCAGCCCCTCGATGTCCGCGACGGCCAACCCGTCCGCAAGCGCGCGCCAGTGTCCGGCGTTCGACCGCACCACATAGCGAAGGCCCTCCGAGCCCCCGCCCCGCTCTCCGGGAGGCGCGGCCGCGTGCATCCGCCCAACGAGCCGTCCCAACGCTTCGGCGAAATCGCCACGGACAACGTCGGGCGTCTCGGACAACACGGCCGCCTCGTCGAAACGGCGCATCTCCAAGGCGCAATCGATCACCTCGCCCTCGCCGCCCAGAGCGAAGCCGCCGCCCGGACGGCGCACGATAGCGTGCACCGCGCGGTAGATGTCAGGCGCTGTGGCGCGGTTGAATTCGAGCTCGCGCCCGGCGGCCCAACGCCGCTTTTCGATCGTGGTGAAATCGAGGAAGCCGAAGTCGACCGGCTTCTTCAGCTTCAAGACACGGTCCGGATAGAGGAAGACCCAGGAGATCGAGGTTTCGATCATCCGTTCGCAGGGGTCGGGGCCGCCGGCCCCCTCCTTCAGCCAACGCTCCAGGGCGGCGTCCAAGGCTAAATCGAGCTCTAGGGCTTGGGGGTGTTGGCTTCGAGCTCGGCCAGCCACACCTTGGCGCTGGAGTCCGAGGGCGCCCGCCAGTCGCCGCGCGGCGAGAGCGAGCCGCCGGAGGACATCTTGGGTCCGTTGGGCATGGCCGAGCGCTTGAACTGGCTCTGGGCGAAGAAGCGCCGCAGGAACACCTCCAGCCACTTACGGATCTCGGCGTAGTCGTAGGCGCGCCGGTCGGCATCGGGGATGTGCACCGGCCACGCGCCCTTGGCCGCGTCGCCCCAGGCATTCAGGGCCAGGAAGGCGACCTTGGACGGCCGGAAGCCGTAGCGGGTCACGTAGAACAGGTTGAAGTCCTGAAGCGCATAGGGCCCGACGATCTCCTGCGTCGACTGGATCGTGCCGCCCTCGCCCGCCGGAACCAGCTCGGGCGAGATCTCGGTGGTCAGGATGGCCATCAGCAGCGTCGAGGTCTCCGCATCCACGTCGCCGGACTCGGCCACGAACCGGATCAGATGCTGGATCAGGGTCTTCGAGACCGAGGCGTTGACGTTGTAGTGGGACATCTGGTCCCCGACGCCATAGGTGCACCAGCCGAGCGCCAGCTCCGACAGGTCGCCGGTGCCCACCACCAGGCCGTGATGCTGGTTGGCCAGGCGGAAGAGGTAGTCGGTCCTGAGCCCCGCCTGCACGTTCTCGAAGGTGATGTCGTAGACCTTTTCGCCCTTGGCGAAGGGGTGGCCGAGGTCGGCCAGCATCTGCTGGGCGGCAGGTCGGATATCGACCTCGCCGGCCGTGACGCCCAGGGACTTCATCAGCGCCAGGGCGTTGGTCCGCGTGCTCTGCGAAGTCGCGAAGCCCGGCAGACTGTAGGCAAGCACGTTCGAGCGCGGCAGGCCGAGGCGGTCCATCGCCCGGCAGGCGACGATCAGGGCCTGGGTGGAGTCGAGGCCGCCGGAGACGCCCATCACCGCGTGCTTCACGCCCGTGGCCTGGAGCCGCTTGGCCAGGCCCTGGACCTGGATGTTGTAGGCCTCGTAGCAGTCCTCGTTCAGCCGGGCCGGGTCGGACGGCACGAAGGGAAAGCGCTCGATGGCGCGGTCCAGCGCGACCGGGCGGTCCGGCTTCCGCAGCTCCACGTCGACGATGCGGAAACCCTCGGTGCGCGAATGCTCCTCTCGAGCACAGTCGCCGAAGGTGTTCAGCCGCATACGCTCCTGGCGGATGCGGCCGAGGTCGACGTCGGCGAAGGCGATCTGGTCGCCCACGAACCGCTGGGTCTCGGCCAGGGGCATGCCGAGTTCGAAGACCCCCGCCTGCCCGTCCCAGGCCAGGTCGGTCGTGGACTCGCCGGGGCCGGCCGCCGTGTAGACATAGGCCGCCACCGCCGCCCGCGACTGGCCGGCGCAGAGCAGCCGCCGGGTCTCGGCCTTGCCGATGGTGATGTTCGAGGCTGACAGGTTGATCAGCACCTCCGCCCCGGCCAGGGCCGCCGAGCTCGAGGGCGGGATCGGGGTCCAGAGGTCCTCGCAGATCTCCACGTGGAAGGTCATCGGCAGCTCGCCCGTCGATCGGAAGATCAGGTCCACGCCGAAGGGCGCGGTCTGGCCGGCCAGGGCGATGTCGCAGTTCCGCACGCCCGCGCCGGAGGTGAAGTACCGCTGCTCGTAGAACTCGCGGTAGTTGGGCAGATAGGTCTTGGGGACCACGCCCAGGATTCGGCCGCGGTGGACCACGACGGCGGAATTGTAGAGCCGCCCTGCCCGGCGCAGAGGCGCCCCGACGATCAGGACGGGGAACAGGTCCCGGCTGGCCTCGATGATCCCGGCGATGCCCGCCTCGACCGCATCCAGCATGGCGTCCTGGAAATGCAGTTCGTCCAGCGCGTAGGCCGAGACGCCGAGCTCGGGGAAGACCATCACCGCGGCGCGGGCCTTGTGGCCCTTGGCCGCCAGCTCCAGCGTGGCCTGGGTGTTGAAGGCGGGATCGGCGGGCTCCACGCGCGGCACCGCCGCGGCCACGCGCGCGAAGTCGTGGCTGTACAGGCAGTGGAACGGACGCTGGCTCATCCCGGCCTTCCCGGCGTGACCGAAGATCGGTGTCTAAACCCCGAACAGTGAACGGCCTTTTGCCAGGATGTATGCAGCGGGGCCAGCCTTGGCCAGCGCCGAGGCCAAGCTCAGATCACCTCCAGGACGCCGCCTGGGCACGAATTTCCTGGCTCTGAACCAATTGGCCCAGGGAGGCGCCGTCCAGGATGCAGCGTCCGACGACGCCATCGCCTTCACGACCGGCGACGCCGCAGACGACATTCCTGGCGAAGGCCGCGGCCATCAGGGCCGACCGCGCCTCGCGGTCATGGACGTCCGACAGCCGCACGCGGACCCACTGGTCCGGCGTCGGGCCCCTGGCCACGCAGAGGGTACGGCCGTCGATCACCTGGAGCACGGGGCCGGCGACAATGCCGTCGGCGGGGGGAGCGGCCGTGCATGCGGCGACGATCGCGACCCTGGGCGGCGGCGCCGGGTCCGCAAACAGCTCCGGAGCAGCGGGGGCGGGAGTCAGCAATGCGGCGGTCAGGGCGACGAAGGCGATCGACACGATCATGCTCCCGAACTCGGAGGAACGGCCGTCATCGTCGTGGATCGGGGATCAGCCGCCTTGAGGCGGCTCAATCTCGAGGCCCGGCCAAGGGGCCGCGGCGTACAGGTGGCTGGCATAGGATCGGGCGCGTTCTGTCGCTGGTTGTCTTCAGACGGAGCGGGCCAGCTCGGAACCGGTTCCCGCCATCCGGTCTCGTCCTGAAACCACGGTCAGAATCGACCCGATGCCGCTTGCTTCGTGGAACCATCCGGCCGACAGATCGGGCATTCCCTCAGCAGTTCGAGACAGCGCGTGGCCCAGGATCGAAAGCTCAGGCTCGGCGCCTTCATGCGTCCCGCGACCATCCACACCGGGGCCTGGCGCTATCCGGGGGCCTTTGCGGACGCGAACTTCAACTTCGCCCACATGC
>CAZTMF010000214.1:0-5924 GCA_964614675.1 uncultured Caulobacteraceae bacterium
GCGCGCAGGCTGTAGGTCCCGGGCAGGTCGACGATCATCACCCGGCGGTCGGCCGGCGTGTGCAGCACGCCTTCCTTCCGCTCGACCGTCACGCCCGGATAGTTGGCCACCTTCTGGCGGCTGCCGGTCAGGGCGTTGAACAGGGCCGTCTTGCCGGAGTTGGGATTGCCGACCAGGGCGATGCGCGCCGTGCCGGCGGCGACGTCACTCATGCTCGTGGGGCAGGCTCTGGACCATCACGTCGGCGGCCTCGCGGCGGCGCAGCGCCACGCGCATGTCGTCGAGCTCGACCGCGATCGGATCTCGGCCGATGAATCCCTCATGCAGCACCCTGATGCGGGCGCCTTCGACGAAGCCCATCTCGAGCAGACGGCGCTCGAGCTCGGTGCGGCTGAGGCTTTCGAGGTCGCTCTCGGCGCCGACGCGGACGATCACGCCGACATCGCCGGCGCCGGCCGCGCTGAGCGGGAAGATCTCACCGGCCGCCCGCCGCGTCCGCCTAACTCGCGAAGACATGTGCAAACCCGACACTTTGATTGCGACGCATTATCAAAAATGGGGGTCGAATTCAATCATTTCAAGGACGGCACCCCTGCACCCTCGCCCATCTAGGCGCAGACACCGGACCCCGCGCCTTGAGCCGGATCAAGTCATCCGGCCGCAAGCTCACATCGGCAGGATCGCTCGGGCCTTGAGGCCGCCGCCTCTGCGGTTGGCCAGGGTGATGTCGCCGCCATGGGCGCGGGCGATGGTTCGGGCGGCGGTGAGGCCAAGACCGATGCCGCCGGTCTCGCGGTTGCGCGAAGGCTCGCCCCTGCGGAAAGGTTCGAACACCGCCTCCAGCTCGCCCTCGCCCAGTCCCGGTCCGTCGTCCTCGACCTCGACGACAGCGCAGTCGTCCTCGACCTTGAGCGCCACCCGGGCCAGGCCGCCGAACTTGATGGCGTTGTCGATCAGGTTGGCGAACATGCGCTTGAGCGCCCCGGTGTCGCCCTCGATCACCACCGGCTCGCCGGGTTGCAGGCGCACGTCGCGGCCGAGCTCGGCGAAGCCGTCGACCGCGGCCTCCAGAAGCGATCGGAGCTCGAGCCGAACCCTCGGGCCGGCCTGACTGGCGTCGCGGACGAAGGCCAGGGTGGCGGCCACCATGGCGTCCATCTCGGCGATGTCGGCGGCCATCTTGTCGCGCAGCTCCTTGGGCGCGGACTCGGCGTGGAATCTCAGCCGGGTCAGGGGCGTGCGCAGGTCATGGGCCACCGCCCCGATCATGGCGGTGCGGTCCTCCACATAGCGCCGCAGGCGCTCCTGCATGTCGTTGAAGGCCCTGGCCGCCACGCCGATCTCCGCGGTGCCCTGCAGGTTCAGGGGTGGGCCGCGCGGATCGCGGCCGAGCTGGTCGGCGGCCCGGGCGAAGGCGGCGATCGGCGCCGAGAGGCGGCGGGCGAAGAGATAGGCCAGCGGGGCGGTCACCAGGATGCTGGCCAGGAACCACAGCAGGGCATGCTGGCGCCAGGGATCGAGCAGGCGTGGGTTGCGGGTCTCGACGATGCGCCAGCGACCGTCGGCCTCTTTCAGCCCGACCCGGAAGGGGCCGATCAGCACAGGCTGGCCGGGCCCCTGGGCCAGCTCGAACAGGCGGGACGGCTCGCGCCGGCGGAATTCCTGAGGGCGACCCATGCCGCGCGGGAAAGGCGCCAGGTCCATGAAGCCGCCCAGGGGCTTCCTCGCGAACACCACGTCATCGTCCTTCACGCCCAGGTCGCGGGCGATCCGCTGTTCGGTGTGGATCCGAAAGCCGCCCGGCGTCGGCGGCGGGCCGGGGGGCGGCAGGCTGTCGAAGCGCACGTCCAGCAGCTTCTGCGCGTTGGGCGGCAGCTCGCGGCCGCCGAGCACCAGCTCGATGTCGCGCAGCTGGTAGATCTCGGGCTCGGGCCGCGGCAGGACGAAGATCACCGCGATGTTCACCAGCACCGCGGCCAGCACGCAGGCCAGGCCGAAGCCGAACATGGCGACGAACAGGGGCAGCCGGGACATGTCCGTGCCCCGCGCGGCGCTCATCTCCAGGTCACCGGGGCGTCGAACATATAGCCTTCGTTCCGGATGGTGCGGATCAGCCCGCCCTGGCCGGAGACTCCGTCCTCAAGCTTGCGCCTGAGGCGGCTGATCTGGACGTCGATGGCCCGGTCGAAGGTCTCCGCGTCGGGACCGCGCGCGACATCGAGCAGCTCGTCGCGGGTCAGGATCCGCTGCGGCTTCTCGAGCAGGGCCCTGAGCAGCATGAACTCGCCCGCGGTCAGGCCCACCACCACGCCCGAAGGCGCGCGCAGCTCACGGCGGACCAGGTCGAGGCGCCAGCCCGCGAACTGGCATTCCATGCCCTTGCCGTCGCCGGCGTCGCGCCGGCGCCTCAGGACCGCCCTCACCCGCGCCAGCAGCTCGCGCGGATTGCAGGGCTTGGGCAGATAGTCGTCCGCGCCGAGCTCCAGGCCGATGATGCGGTCGGCGTCTTCGCCCAGGGCGCTCAGCATGATGATGGCCGGCCCCGGCTCGCGCGACAGCCGGCGGCAGACGGCCAAGCCGTCCTCGCCCGGCATCATCACGTCCAGCACGATCAGATCCGGCTTGGCGCGCGCCAGGTGGGTGTCGAGCTCCTTGGCCGAGGCGGCCGTGTCGACCTCGTAGCCGTGCTCCTCCAGGTAGTCGCGGATCACGCCGCGGATTCCGGCGTCGTCGTCGACGAGGAGGATATGCGCGGCGGGGCCGTCCTGGGTCATGTCCGAGCTTTGCCTCAACTCCGGGGCGGTCGCATTTCAGCGCGGTAACACGTCGACATTCCATTGAAAGGTCAAGGCGTTAAGCCTCACCCAGACGAGGAGGGGCCGGGCGCAGGCATGCTGCTGCAGAGCCTCATGGGGGCTGATCGGTCCCGCCAGCCGGCCGAGGCCGAGGGGCAAGAGGCCCTGTTCTTCGTCCATATTCCCAAATGCGCCGGAAGCTCCTTCCGCCAGGTGCTGAAGCGCTGGTTCGGACGGGCGACCGTCTTCCTGGACACCCACGACCCCGGCGAGCTGGAGCGTGCGGTCAAGCGCCTCGGGCGCCCGCCGCGCGCCATCGCCGGCCACATTCCGTTCGGTCTGCACGCCGGCGTGCTGAAGCGGCCCTGCTATGTGAGCCTGGTCCGGCATCCGCTGGACCGCTTCGTCTCCGGCTACGGCCATGCCCGAAGGACTCCCGACAGCCCGATGCACGAAGCCGCCTTGCGACTGGATCTGGAGGCCTTCTACGACTTCACCCTGCAGGACCCGCGCGCCCACGGCCGGACCGTTGCGATCCAGTGCCACTTCCTCTCGCGGACCCGCAGCTTCGATGAGGCGCGGCAGGTGATCGACCGCAGCTACGCCCTCCTGGCCCCAATCGAACGCTACGAGAGCTTCGTGGAGGCCTGCGCCGAGCGGTTCGGCCGCGACCCCACGCCGCCGCCGCCCCGCAACGTCAGTCCGGAGATGTCTCTGGGCGAAGAGGCCCGCGCACGGCTGAAGGGGCGAATCGAAGCCGACCACATCGAGGATCTTCGACTCTATCGCTACGTCTCGCAGACCTTCGAGGCCCGCCGGGGCAGCCTGTCTTTCGCCCTCCACGCCTGACGAGAACGCCGGCGCCCACAGTGCTTTTCACGGAACGGCGGTAGGGATGGGGTGTTTCCGCCGCATGATCTCCACCGCCAAGGGCCTCGTCGCACTGATGTGTGGAGCCGCCGCCGCCGGGCTGCTCACCGCCTGCAAGCCAGGCGCGGATCAGGCTTCCGCCCAGGATGCTCCCCCGCCTCTGGCGGCGCTGCCGCTGACCAATGTCTCGGCGCCGCAGTCGAAGCCGGGTCCCCTGGCGGTCGATCTTCCCTATGCCCGTCCCGCCCGGATCGGACCGATGCTCGACCCGGGCGACGGCTACGCCTACCTCGACAGGGCCTACTTCCTGAACGACGCCTTCGGCGAGGCTCCGCCCGACTACGCCCTCGACTATGACGACGAGACGCCCTGGGCCTGGCGGACCGACGACGGCTTTGTCCGCGTCGTCGAGGGACTGCCCTACGGCGATCGCTATTACTACTACCAACCGGGCGACGAGGACCCGTTCCTGATCCGCGACCCGGACTATGCCTACGCCTATGCGGACGGCGGCCTGGTGGCGATCTACGACGACGGCGGGGCGCTCCTGCCGCCCGAGGACCTCATGCTGCACGCGCCCATCGCCGGCCGCGAGCTGGCGCGGGCCCGGGCCATGACCCGCGATGCGGTCGAGCGGCAGCCGATCGCCGTCGCCTCGTGGACGTCGCGCCGAGGCCAGGTCGCCTCCGAGCTCGGCCAATGGCAGAAGCTCGTGGGCCATCAGACCGGCTGGCGGCGCTATCACCAGGCCCATCTGAAGCAGGAGCAGGCGCACTGGGCCCCCGAGCGGTTCCGCCGCGAGGCCGAGACGGCCCGTGTGCTGCAACGGGTCCACGATCCCGACGGCGCCCAACACGCCTGGCGCGAGGCTCGTCGGGCGCAGGACGTCGCCCGCAAGGCCCATGTGAAGATCGCGCTCCTGCCGCGCGCCGGAACCACGCGGGCCGGGCCGCCCGGGGCGCGCCTGGCGATGGCCGCACCGGGCCCCGTCCGCGAACTGAGACCCGTCCGCCCGGGCGGCGGATCCGATTTCATGGCCATGACCGCCCGCTTCGGTCCGGGCCGCGAACCCAGGGTCGAACGCGTCCGGCCTGCCGGCTCCGCCGCGCCGGAGCGTGGCCGCCCCGAACGGCTGGCCATGGCGCCGCGCGATCCCGAGCCCAGGGCCCAGTACAACGTCCGCGCCCACGGGCGGGCTTTCGAGCCGCCGGCCGAACCCCACCTGCGCGCAGCCGAGCAGGCCCGTGCGTTGCGCCAGGACCGTCCCTCCGCGATCTTGGGCGACGTCCACTCCCACGGCGGAGGCGAGCGCGCCCAGCGGCCCGCCGAGCCGCCGCATCTGCAGATCGTCCTGGCCGCCCGGTCCCCGGCCCAGCACGCCGGGGACGAAGGCGGACGGGTGCAGCCGGACCACCCCCACGGGCGCGGCCGCTAAGCGCCGCTGGTCAAGTCGGGTGCATGCTCCTACCCTCCGCGCCAGATCGCGGGAGGGCGATATGAACCCCATCACCCTGTTCCTCGTGGCCTTGTGCCTCGCGCTCGGCGCCGCCGCCGTCCAGATCAACTTCGTCCTCGCGGGCGGCTTCTTCGTCCTGGCGGTGCTGATCGCGCTGTCGCTGAAGATGGCCAACACCTGGCAGAGGTTCGTGGTCCTCCGAGCTGGCCATCTGCACGGGGTGAAGGGGCCGGGACTGTTCCTGATCTTCCCGGTCATCGACACCGTGGTGGCGATCATCGACGAGCGGATCCAGACCACCTCGATCCTGGCCGAACAGGCCCTGACCAAGGACACCGTGCCGGTCAATGTGGACGCCATCATCTTCTGGAAGGTCCACAACGCCGAGGCCGCGGCCCTGACCATCACCAACTACCGCGAGGCCATCGACCGCATCTCCCAGACCTCGCTGCGCGAGATGATCGGCTCGACACCGCTGTCGGTGCTCTTGTCGGACCGCCAGCAGGCCGACGAGCGTCTCAGCCAGCAGATCGCCCGCAAGACCATGGAGTGGGGGATCACCGTGCTGTCGGTGGAGATCCGCGACGTGGCCATTCCGGTCGAACTGCAGGACGCCATGTCCCGCCAGGCCCAGGCGGAACGCGAGAAGGAGGCCCGGGTGATCCTGGGCTCGGCCGAGGCCGAGGTCGCCGCCAAGTTCGTGGAAGCCGCCCGGACCTACGCCGGCGAGCCCGCGGCCCTGCAGCTTCGCGCCATGAACATCATCTACGAGACCACCAAGGAGCGCGGCGCCACCATCCTGA
>CAZTMF010000215.1:0-5921 GCA_964614675.1 uncultured Caulobacteraceae bacterium
GCGGCGATCAACGACGCCCTGACCGCGGCGGGCTTCCGCCGATCCCAGAACATCGCCTATCGCCCGGCCTGCGAGAGTTGCGAGGCCTGCGTCTCGGCCCGCATCCCGGCGAACAACTATCCCTTCTCGCGCTCGGAACGGCGGGTTCTGGAGCGCAACCGCGACCTGGTGCGCCACATGGTCGAGGCCGAGGCGACCATGGAGCAGTTCGAGCTCCTGCGCCGTTATCTGATGGTGCGCCACGCCGAGGGCGGCATGGCCGACATGACCTGGCCCGACTACCTGGCCATGGTCGAGGACACCCCGGTCCGCACGCATCTGATCGAGTACCGACTGCCGTCGGAAGGGCGCGGACCTGGCGAGCTGGTCGCCTGCGCCCTGGTGGACGCTCTCGCGGACGGGCTGTCGCTGGTCTACAGCTTCTACGAGCCGAAGATGGGCCGGCGGAGCCTCGGGTCCTTCATCATCCTGGACCACGTGGTCCAGGCCGACCTGCACGGCATCCCCTACGTCTATCTGGGCTACTGGGTGCAGGGCAGTCCGAAGATGGACTACAAGGCCCGCTTCCGCCCCGTCGAGGTGCTGAGCGGCCAGAGCTGGGTGGTGCTCTCCGAGCGCGACCGGATGAGCGGCCGGCTGAAGGACTGAGGTCCCCGGTCAGGGGAAGGCCGAACGTTTCGAGACTACCAGCTGACCGGGCTCCGGCCCCGGCCTGAACTTCAGCTTCAGTCCCATGATCTTCCGATCCGCGCCGTGCGCGGTCATGACGATCGGCAGGCGCCCGATGACCTGGGCGCCCTCGCCCCAATCGAGAGTCAGGTCGACCTCGTAGGTCCGCGCCGCCGGCTGGTCCGCGGAGCCCTCGCCAGCGTCCTTGAGCACCAGATCGAGCGTCATGGGCGGCAGGGGAGCCTCGCCTCGCCGGACCTCGGGCACGGCGCTGGCCTGTCCGGACGTTCCGCCGTCGGCCTGGCCGATGTCGGCGGGCGCCATGGCGGGCGAGCGCCGGATCTCCCATTCGTAGAGCCCCGCATGGGAGGGCCTGAGGCACGCGCTCCGATAGCCCGCGCGACCAGGCTCGAGACGCGGCGCGCACCACGCCATGCGCCCGTCCGCGAGCGGGACCCCGAACACGGGTTGCCCGGGCTCCAGCGGCGTATCCCTGCCGAACACGGAGTCCAGGGTGATGCGGTTCAGGAGTCGGCCGGTCAGCCGATGCTTCACGGGCAGGGTCAGTAGGATTTGGCCGGCGCCGACGGGACCTGGGGCGATCGTCGCCCGACCGTTCGCGACCAGCAGCTCAGACTGGTCAGGCGAGGCCCAAGCCGGATCCACGACGGCCGACATGAGGAGCAGGCCGAAGGTCGCTGCGAATCTGATGGCCGATCGCATCCCCTGGGCCGGCTATTGGGTGAGGCGCGGATACATGCGCGTGGCGATGACGATCATCACGCAGACGCCGCAGAACAGCGCGCCAACGTCGAGGGGCAGGCCGAACTGGCTATGGCCCTGGGTCAACATGAGGCTGCGCAGTCCATCCACCTCGTAGCTCAGCGGGTTGATCCGGGCGATGGCGCGCAGCCAGGCCGGCATCAGGGCGATGGGATAGATCGCGTTGCTGGCGAAGAAGATCGGCATGGTCAGGAATTGGCCGATGCCCATGAACCGCTCTCGGGTCTTCACGATGCAGGCGATGATCAGCGAGAAGGTGGAGAACAACGCCGAGGCCAGGACGATGAACAGGATCACCAGCCCGATGTGTCCCGGCGAGAAGCTGAGGCCGACGCCCATGACCGCCGCGCAGGCATAGATGACGATCGACTGGCTGATCCCTCGCACGCTGGAGGCCAGGGCCTTGCCGATGACCAGGGCGCTTCTGGGAGCGGGGCTGACCATGTAGCGGTGGAGCACGCCAAGGTCCCGCTCCCAGATCGCCGACAGGCCGTAGAAGATCGCCACGAAGAGGACGCTCTGGGCCAGGACGCCCGGGGCCAGAAAGTCGAGGTACGAGCCTCCCAAGCCGTTCAGGCCCCGCACATGGGCCATGACCTGGCCGAACAGCAGGAGCCACAGGATCGGCTGCACCGCGCGGCTGACGAGGTCCATGGGATCGTGTCTGAGCTTGGTGACTTCCGCGTCCGCCACGGCCCACACCTGGGTCAGGTATCCGCCCACATCGGCGACCAGGGCGGGACCGGGCGCGTGCGCGTGCGTCGCTTTGCGCTTCATCGGGACGACCCCGCGGCGTCGATGCGCTGGGAGGTGAGGGCCGTGAAGACGTCATCCAGCGTGGCCCCCGCGCCGACCGTGGCCTTGAGCTCGGCCGGCGTCCCGATGGCGGCCACTTTGCCTGAAGCGATCAGGGCGAGGCGGTCGCAGACCTCCTCGGCCTCGTCCATGTAGTGGGTGGAGAAGACCACCGCCGCGCCGATCTCCCGGCGCAGGATCGCCACGTGGTCCCACACGGCGCGTCTTCCGCCCGGATCCAGCCCCACGGTCGGTTCGTCCATGAACAGGACCGCAGGGCGGTGAAGCGTGCTCTGGGCGACCTCGAGCCGGCGGGCCATGCCCCCGGAATAGGTCTGAACCAGGCGGTCCTTGGCCTCGGTCAGTCCCATCATGGCGAGGGCCGCGGACACCTTCGCCGCGCGCTCCTTTGCGGGGATCAGATAGAGCCGGGCCGACAGCATCAGGTTCTCGCAGCCGGTCAGTTCGCCGTCCGCGGACAGGACCTGCGGCACATATCCGATGCGGCGGCGCACCTGCTGCGGCGACTTCGCCGCATCCAGGCCCGCGATGATCGCCTGACCAGAGGTCGGGGGCAGCATGGTGGTGAACATCTTCATCAGGGTGCTCTTGCCTGCCCCGTTCGGGCCGATGAGCGCGAACACCTCGCCAGGCGCGATGCTGAACGAGACATGGTCCACCGCGACGATCGACCCGAACCGCCGCGTCAGGTCGCGTGCCTCCACGATCGGTCGGACTGCCGCCGTCCCCGGATTGACCTGAAGGCCGTCGGAGGGCGGGGCCATGACTTGCAGTCAGCCCCAGGGACCAGGACGGCGACCCCAGGGGCCCTCCTCGCCCGTGAGCGGAGCGTCGGGATGCGGGACCGCGGGCGACGTCGCTGCGGGCTCGACCACCGCCACCGACTCGCGCGCCACGCCGCCGGCGTAGCGAACCAGTGCGTCGATGCGCTTGGAGATCGGCGGGTGGGTGGCGAAGAAACTCATCACCCCCTCGTCATCGTCCAGGAACATGCTGCGCACCGAGCTCGGGGCGTGGATCTGCGAGTGGCCGGAGATCTTCTGCAGGGCCGAGATCATGGCGTCGGGGTTCTTGGTCAGCTCCACCGCCCCGGCGTCGGCGACGTATTCGCGCCGGCGCGAGATGGCCATCTTGATCACCAGGGCCAGGACCCAGCCGATGGCGGCGACCACCAGGGCGACGATGATGAACAGGCCCGCCCCGCTGCGCCGGCGACGGTCGCCGCCGCCGGTCCAGCTCGACCACATGATCGAGCGGTAGATGATCTGGGCCAGCAGGGTGATGACCCCCGCGAAGATCGAGGCGATGACCATCAGCCGGACGTCGCGGTTGATCACGTGGGTCATCTCGTGGGCCAGCACCGCCTCGAGCTCCTGGTCGTCCAGGGCGTCGAGCAGACCAGAGGTCACGGTGACGCTGTACTTGCCCTCGTGCAGGCCCGTGGCGAAGGCGTTCATCGCGTCGGTGTCGATCAGGCGCAGGGTCGGGGTCTTCATGCCCCGCGAGATCGCCAGGTTCTCGAGCAGATTGTAGACGCGCGGCAGTTCCTGGCGGCTGACCGGATGGGCCCCGGTCGAGGCGTCGATGATCGTCTGGTAGGAGAAATAGGCGATCACGAACCAGAGCGCCGCCGCGCCTATGGCCATGGGCGCGAACTGCAGCATCAGGGCCCCCGGAGGCACGTCGCTCGGGAGATAGCCGAAGCCCATCAGCAGCAGCACGAAGGCGTAGACCATCGCGAGCAGCAGCAGGGGAAAGCCCAGCAGCAGCAGCGTGGACTTGATGTTGTTGTTCCAGATGTAGGTCTGAAGGCCGACGGCCCCCATCGCGCGACGGCCCCTAGAACTTCACTTCGGGCGCGGCGGCGACCGCGGCCCGGTCGGCGCCCACATCGAAGAAGGTGCGCTCGGTGAAACCCATGGCGCCGGCGATCAGCACGGCCGGGAACTGCAGTATGGCCGCATTGAACTCGCTCACGGCGCTGTTGAAGAAGCGGCGCGCGGCGGCCAGCTTGTTCTCGACGTCGCCGAGCTCGCCCTGCAGCTGGAGGAAATTCTGGTTCGCCTTGAGGTCCGGATAGGCCTCGGCCACCGCCAGCAGCTGGCGGAGCGCGCCGGTGAGCACGTTCTCGGCCTGGACCTTCTCCTCCACCGTGCCGGCGGACGTCGCAGCGGCCCGAGCGGCGGTCACCGCCTCCAGCGTGCCCTTTTCGTGGGTGGCGTAGCCCTTCACGGTCTCCACCAGGTTGGGGATGAGGTCGTGGCGCTGCTGCAGCTGCACGTCGATGTCGGCGAAGGCCTGGTTGGCGCGCTGCCGCAGGCCGACCAGCCGGTTGTAGGTCCCGACCAGCATCAGCCCGAGGGCGACGACGATGACCAGGAAGATGATGCCGAGAACCATGGCGTGTCCCCTGTGATCCCGACAAAGATGTAGGGGATCGACGACAGCCTAGCCAGAGGCCGCAGATGAGCGAGGAAGCTGGAGCACCGCCCAAGGGCCGCAGGTCCGCCGTCCAGGCCGAGGGCCGGTGCGTCTGCGGCGGCGTGCGCTTCGAGATCGACGTGCCGGCGGTCTGGGCCTGGCACGACCACGGCGAGCGGACCCGCCACGCCCAGGGGTGCGCCTACGCCACCTATGTCGGCAGCTGGAAGAGCCGCTTCCGCATGCTCCACGGCGAAGAGCTGATCAGCCGCTACGAGGAAGCCGCGACGGGCTCGGTCCGCAGCTTCTGCTCCAGGTGCGGGACGCCGCTGTTCTATGAGCGCGGTCGCGCACCCAAGATGCTGAACATCCCGCGCGCCTTGTTCGAGACCCGCACCGGCCGCGAGCCCCGCTACCACCTGAACCTCGGCGAGGCCCCCGACTGGGCCTATCGCCAGGAGGCGCTGGAGCCGCTGAAGGGCTTTCCGGGAGTGATGTGGACGCGCCCGAAGCCCCGGCGCTCGAAGCGGGCGGCGCTGCCGGAGCCGATGTTCTGAACCCCTAGCCGATGGGGGAAATGACTCGCAATCGCCGCTCCACCCGCTCCCGCCAGAGCGCGAGCAGAGGCGTCACCCCGAGCTCCATGGCGAGCGGACCCACGGAGACCGGATGGGCGGAGCCGGTGGCCATTACGCCATAAAGACGTGCGAGCCCGCCGATCACCACGATCAGCGCCAGCACCCGCACCTCGGCGCCCCGCCGCTCGATCGTCGGCGTGCAGGCCCAGAAGCAGAGCCCAATGCCCAGCAGCAGGCCCGAGAGATAGCGCACCTGGCTGTCGGCCCCGGACGCGGACAGATGCAGGCCCCCTGCAGCGCCCCACGCCCCGGCGGAGACCGGGACGAGGGCGGCGAGGAGGATGACGAACTGGAGCAGGCGGCGTTCGTGGTGAGGGTTCATGCCCTCCCTACGAGCGGACCGCCGCCGCGGATCTTACCCCGCCGCGGCTTTCGCCCGCACGGCCTCGAAATGCAGCGGGCCGCCCCAGAAGGCTTCGGCCAGGCTGTTGACCGCCCCGGGCTGGCCGGTGGTCAGGAAGCGCCTCTGGCCGGAGCCGCCCGCGGCGTATTCCGGGTGACGGGCGAAATAGCGCTCCAGCGCATCGGCCGTGGCGCCCGGCTGGTGGATCAGGGGCGTGCCCGGCGGCAGGGCCTCGCGGAAGATGTCGGCGA
>CAZTMF010000216.1:0-5910 GCA_964614675.1 uncultured Caulobacteraceae bacterium
CCGGTGGCGGTCAGCCAGAAGCTGACCGAGTTCAGGGTCGGGAAGGCCACGTCGCGGACGCCCAGCTGCAGGGGGACGACGAAGTTCATCAGCCCGATCACCAGCGGCATGGCCGCGAAGAAGATCATGATCGTGCCGTGGGCCGAGAAGATCTGGTTGTAGTGCTCGGGCGGCAGGTAGCCGAGACCGTGGAAGGCCATCGACTGCTGCGAGCGCATCATCACCGCGTCGATGAAGCCCCTGAGCAGCATCACCACGCCCAGCAGCATGTACATGACGCCGATCCGCTTGTGGTCGACGCTGGTGATCCACTCGTTCCAGAGATAGGGGAGCCAACCCTTGGCGGCGACGTAGACGAGCACCCCCGCCAGGGCCAGGAACACCACGGCCGCCGCGATCAACGGGATGGGCTGGTTCCAGGGGATGGCGTCCCAGGTGAGCTTGCCGAACATCGCCGCTCTCCGATCTACCTGGGCCGCGCCGCGGCGCCGGCCTCGGCCGGTCCGGGACCCGCGGGAAGCTTCTGCGCCACGATGTCGTTGAACAGGTTCGGCGCCGTCGCCCTGTAGGTGGTCGGCCGGTCGCCCCTGCTCTGGACCTGAAGCTTGCGATAGGCAGCCTGGTCGAGCACCGGGCCCGATCCCCGCGCCGCCTTGACCCAGGCGCCGAAGGCCTGGGGCTGCACGGCGTTCACGGAAAACTGCATGTCCGAGAAGCCGTCGCCCGAGAACATGGCGGACTCGCCGAGATATGTCCCCGGATGGCTGGCCTGCAGCCACAACCGGTCGGCCATGCCGTTCATGGTGTAGATCATGCTGCCGAGCTGCGGCACGAAGAACACGTTCAGCACGCTCGAGGATGTCAGGGTGAAGCGGACCGGCGCGCCCACCGGGATCACCAGCTGGTTGACGCTGGCGATGTCCTGGTCGGGGTAGATGAACAGCCACTTCCAGTCCATCGAGACCACCTGCACGTTCAGCGGCTTGGCCGTCCTGGCGGAGGGCAGGGGTTCGGCGGGGTCGAGCTGGTGCGAGCCGATCCAGATCACCCCGCCCAGGAACAGGATCAC
This sequence comes from uncultured Caulobacteraceae bacterium, assembly GCA_964614675.1. Classification (GTDB taxonomy): domain Bacteria; phylum Pseudomonadota; class Alphaproteobacteria; order Caulobacterales; family Caulobacteraceae; genus JANWHQ01. The sequence goes on from CAZTMF010000216.1 coordinate 1,070, forward strand.
CAGGGTGGGTATGCTCCAGACCAGCAGCTCCAGCCGGCCCGAGTAGCTCCATGTGGGCAGGTAGCGGGCCTTGGTGTTCGAGGCCCGGAACCACCAGGCGAAGGCCAGGGTGGCGACGATGGTCGGAATGACGATCGCCAGCATGATCACCAGGGCGTCCAGGGTGATCAGGGCGTCCGCGGCGCCGACCGGTCCGTGCTGTTCGAAGATGGAATAGCGGCAGCCGGCGAGGGTGGGGGCGACCAGGGCGACAGGGACAGCCCCGAGGGGCCGGGCCCATGGGCGCCCGCCTGCCAAGCCGCCGTGAGGATCCTGCCGATCAGCCATCGGCTCCCACCCACCTCGAAGCCCGGTTTTCGGGAAACCAGGCGCCCGGACTCAGGTTCCCGTCTCGATCCATTTGCAAGCGTTTATCGTCAACGTCCTGGCGGGCCGGTCGCCGCCGAGGCGATGGCGTCGACGTAGATCGAGAACAGCACCAGCCCCCGCTCGTCGCTGACCGTCAGAACCCAGCGGCCGTCCCGCCAGAACTCCTCGGAGCGCAACTTCAGCGCGTCGGACAGAACCCGCGCCGCCTCGCCGCGCGCGGCCGCGACGTCTGGCAGATCGACGGATTCCTCGTCCGGGTGGGGGACGCCGTCCGAAAGGCTGAAAAGGAACCGTTCCATCCTGGGTTGGAACCACGAAGAGCGCAGGCGGTTCCTGGCCGCTTCTGGTTCAATCGCCGGCCTGTCCGCTCTAGGGTCCGCCGCATGGAAGAGATGTCCGGGGCCTCGGCCTCCCACGACGGGCCAGAGGCCCTGCTCCGCCGGGCGATGCAGCGTCACGAGGCAGGGGCCCTGGACGAAGCGGACCGGCTCTACCGCGCCGTTCTCGAGGCGGCGCCCGGACAGCCGGACGCCCTTCGCTTCCTGGGCTTCCTCCAGCAGGAGCGCGGCCAGTTCGCCGAGGCGCGCCAGCTCCTGTGCGCCGCCGTGGAGGCCCGGCCGGACGATGCGCCGGCCTGGTCGCGGCTGGGCGCGGTCCACAACGCCCTGGGAGCGCCGCAGGAAGCCATGCAGGCCTACGATCGCGCGCTGGCCTGCGACCCCCGCGTCGTCGAAGCCTGGAACGGGCGCGGCAACGCCCTGATGCGGCTGGGCGGCCTCGAGACGGCCCTGGAAAGCTATGACCGCGCCCTGGCCCTCGACCCCGATCATCTTCCGTCCCTGGCCAACCGTGGGGTCGCCCTGCGCGACCTCGGCCGCCCCGCCGAGGCGATGGAGAGCTACGACCGCGCCCTGCAGCTCAGGCCCGGCCACGTCTTCACCCACAACAATCGTGGGGTTGCGCTGATGGACCTCGGACGGTCCGCTGAGGCCCTGGCCAGCTTTGAGCGGGCCCTCGGTCTCAAACCCGACTATGCGGACGCCTGGAACAACCGCGGCAAGGCCCTTGCAGAAGGAGGCGATCCGCTCGAGGGCGCGGGGCGGGTTCCGGACGCCCTGGCCAGCTTCGAGCGGGCCATCGTGCTCAATCCCGCCCACGCCGAGGCTCTGGACAACAAGGGCGTGCTGCTGGTCGAGCTGGGGCGAGGCGAGGAAGCGGCGGCGGCGTTCGAAAGCGCGATCCGCCTCGCGCCTCGGGCGGCGCGCTACTACTACCACCTGACCCAGGCCCGGCGGCTGCAGCCGGCCGATCCGCATCTGGCCGCCCTGCAGGCCCTTGCCCGGGGCACGGACGGAATGCTGCTGCGGGACCGCATCGAGCTCGACTTCGCCCTCGGCGACGCCCTGGACGGTCTCGGCGATCCAGCCGGCGCCTTCGCCAGCTATGCCCGGGGCAACGCCTTGCGCCGGTCCCAGGTCCCCTACGACGAGGCCGCGGCGCTGGGGGAACTGGAGGCGATCGCCCGGATCTTCACCGCCGATGCGATGGCGCGCCTCGCGGGCAAGGGCGATCCATCGCCCACGCCGGTGTTCGTCGTCGGCATGCCGAGGTCCGGGACCACCCTGGTCGAGCAGATCCTGGCCAGCCGGCCGGGCGTCTTCGGCGCCGGGGAAACGGCCGCCTTCCCCGAGTCCGTGGCCGCCCAGACCCTCGCCGGAGGCCGGCCGTTGGCGTTTCCGGAGGGGCTGGCCCGCCTTTCGGCCAAGGCGCTCGGCGAGCTGGGAGGCCGCTATGCCGCGAGGCTCGCCGCCGCCGCGCCGGACGCCGCTCATGTGGTGGACAAGCGCCCAGACAACTTTCGCTTCCTCGGCCTGATCCATCTGGCGCTTCCGAAAGCCAGGCTCATCGTCACCCGGCGCGACGCGAGGGACACCTGCGTCTCATGCTTCACCAAGCTGTTCGGGGCCGGGGCCCCCTACAGCTTCGACCTCGGCGAGCTCGGCCGATATCACCGGGCCTTCGACCAGCTGGCGGCGCACTGGCTGGAGGTCCTGCCGAAGTCCGCGCTGCTCGAGGTGCGGTACGAGGACCTCGTCGCCGACCTGGACGGCCAGGCGCGCCGCATACTGGCGCACGTCGATATCGAGCCGCCGCGGGGGCCGATCGACTTCCACCGGACCGAACGGCGGATCCGCACCGCCAGTGCGCTTCAGGCGCGTCGGCCGATCTACGCATCCTCGGTGGGTCGTTGGCGGCGCTACGAACCCGCCCTGGGTCCGCTGCTGGAGGCCCTGGCTATTTCCGGGCCGCGGTGAAGGCCGCAGGCGCGCCGGTCCCCGTCAGCGTTCCTGTCATGGCCGTGGAGGATGTCAGGGTCGCCGAGTAGGCGACGTGATTGCGGCTGCCCCTGAAGGTGACGTCGTAGCCCCAGGTCGCGGTGTCGCCGTCCAGCTTCCCAGTAAACGCGGAGGGATCGATGCCGGCCGTCTCCGGCTTGCACCATCCCGAAAGTTGAAGGCCGATCTGCAGGACGCTGCAGTGGATCACCACGGGAGTCTGATTGATCCTGGTCGAGACGTCCCACAGTCCACTGACGTCGGTCGCGTGGGCCGCCGGGGCCAGGGCCAGGAACGGCAGGAGCAGGATGAAGAAGCGTCTCACGGCTCGCCTCGCGGTGTATCCCAGCTAAACACACCGCCACGCCGCTTGGCTCCCCCTTTTCAGCCTTGGCGGCCGCGCGGGAGCAGGGCGGCCAGGACCGCGGTGCAGACGAACAGGCCGAGCCACAGAGGCCAGGACCAGATCCAGTCGCAGAGCTGCTGTCCCGTCGCCCAGGTCGTCAGGGGGCGGCCGAGGCCGATGAAGGCGCAACCGTCTCCGAAGGTCCAGGGGGGCCATGCGCCGGTGCGGAACCAGACGACCAGCTGGGCCGTGAGGACGACCGGTGCGGAAACCCACAGGCAGACCGCTCCGAGGATCGAAATGGTGATGCGCGATTCCATGGCGACATCGCGGGTTACCGACGGGGCTGAAGCGCCCCCTGCGAGGAAGCGTGCGCCCGTGCGCTTAAACGTCGGCTAAGACTTGCGGTTAGCGGTTTCCGGCTTCCGATAAACCTTACCTCTCCGGCAGGCTCGTCGGCTCTCTTCCGCCCTACGTCCTTTTCTAAAGAAGCTCAGCGCTGAGTTTCCACCGCCCGGATCTCATCCGTACGCGCCAGGTCGTACGGCTTACCTGACGATAACCTTTCCATGCCTAGGCTCTGAACAGGGAGCGCCAGGGCAGGCCATTGAGTTATTTGCAGGAACGCGCCCTTGCCGGGCACGACTTCAGGTATGTCCTGATGGCCGCGGCGATCTGCGCGGCGGCGGGCGCGGCCAGCTACTGGCTTCATCGCCGCAACCGCGAGAACCGCGGCGAAACCGGATGGATGTGGGTCGGATTCCAGGCCCTCGCCGGCGGCGCTGGCGTCTGGGCCGCCAACGTCCTGACCCTCCTGGGCTTTCGCCAATTCCCGATCAGCCTCGATCCCTGGGCGATCGCCGGCTCGCTCGTGCTGGCGGTCCTTGTCGGCGTGCTGTCTTTTGCCCTTCGCCGCGACAACTCCAACTGGCCCCGCCTTGTGGCCACGTCGGCGTCCATGGCCCTGTCTTTTGGGCTCGTCCACCTGGCTGCAACCGTCGGGCTGAAGGCGCCGGGCGCCCTGCATTGGAACATCGCCTATCAGGCGGCCGGCGTATTGGCGGCCTTCTTCCTGGCCGTGGCCGTCTCGCTGACGCGGCGGGGCGATGTCGGCCCCCTCCGGATCGCCGCCGGCCTTGGTCTGACGGTCGTTGCGGTCGGGTCAGTCCACTTCATCACGATGGCCGGGATCAGCTTCCAGCCCGATCCCTCCGCCGATGTCTCAGCCTTCGGGGCGTCCAATCTGCTCGCTGCGGCCATGGTGGCCAGCGTCTCGGTGGTCTTGCTGGGCGGCTCCGCCGCCGCGTCGTTGATGGCGGGCCTCGGCGAGCGCAAGGCGCTCAGGCGGCTGCAGACGGCGACCAACGCCATGCCGAGCGCGCTCGCCCTGTTCGACCATGCCGACCGGCTCGTGGTCTGGAACACCACCTTCGAGTTCGTCATGGGCCCCAACCGCGACCAGGTGCGCGAGGGCATGCCGTTTTCGGCGATGACCGACGCCATGCCGGCCGAGAACAGCCCCTTCGCGCCCGAGCCCGGCGGCCTTGCTCCGCGTGAGCGCGCCTTCGTCGACTTCCCGATCCCGGGCGGCAAGTGGATCCGGGTCGACAATGTGCCGACAGAGGATGGCGGCCTGCTGACCCTTGGCACCGACATCACCGAGATACGTCGCTCCGAGGCGGCCCTGGCCGAGGCGCTCGACCGCGCCGAGGCGGCCAACCGGGCCAAGAGCGAGTTCCTGGCCACCATGAGCCATGAGATCCGCACGCCTCTGAACGGCGTGCTCGGCA
>CAZTMF010000217.1:0-5883 GCA_964614675.1 uncultured Caulobacteraceae bacterium
TCCCCATACATGAATCGGTCCCGATCGAGGCCTGACAACCTGAACGCGGCGCGCCTGGATTTCGGGCCGCGATACGTCAGCCTGGGTATCGCCGACCGGGTCCCGCCTGGCCACGGCCAGAGCTTCGGCACGCGCGTGCCGGCGCCCGACTCCGACGGCAACGACATCGGCGGCGTCAGGCTGATCGAGCTGAAGGTTCCGCTGGGGACCCACACGGGATGGAACCTGCGCGCGCCGGAGACGGGCTTCGGATGGGCCACTGCCCGCTTCGACGGCAGCTTCCTGCCCTTCGCTCGCACCGAGGCCGAGCGCGAGGCTTCCGGAGACCCGCGACCGAGCCTGCAGGCCCGCTACCCAACCCGCGAGACCTATCTGGCCAAGCTGCACGCGGCCGCCGAGGAGGAGGTCGCCTCAGGCTTCCTACTGCCCGAGGACCTCGAGCGGGCGATCCGCGAGAACCTCGGCCTCTACGAGCGGATCCTGGCCCACGAGCCTTCGGATCCCAGCTGCGCCTACCTCTTCGCGCAGTAGGCGGCGCGCGCCGTCAGCGTGGCTCGGCCTTCAGGCCGGCTGCGGCGCATTCCTCGTCCTTGGCGCCGGGCGGCGAGCCGGCCGCGCCGCTGGAGCCGATGGCGCCGATCAGGCGGCCGCGCCGGAAGATCGGCAGGGCGCCGCCCATCACGAACATGGCGGGCGTCACCTTGGCGAGCGTCACCTGGCCCGTCGCGATCCGGCGGGCGGCATCCGAACTGGGCATGCCGAGGGTCAGGGCGGTGATCGCCTTGCGCATGGCCACGAAGACGTGGCTTCCGTCCGCGCCGTCAGCGGTGAGCATGGCCCGCGCCTCGCCGGCGGAATCCACCACGGCCACGCCGACCCGATAGCCCTGCCTGGAACAGGCGCGCACCGCCGCCAGCGCCATGCGGTTGGCGACCGCGAGGGAGGGCCCTGGCGCCGAGGATTCGGGCGAGCCTCCCGCTCCGTGGATCGGGCCTTCGAGCCGGGGCATGGGACGGAGCCGCCCCTGCTCATCCAGCATGTTGAAAGGCGGCAGGTTGTCGCCCGGCAGGCTCTGGGGTCCCGCGGGCTTGTCGCCGAACGGCCCCGTGGCCGCCAGCGCCGCGCCGGCTCCCCAGAGCGCAAGCCCCGCGGCCATGGCCGCGCGCCGCCAGATCGGATTGGACCTCATGACGATGTTCCCTGATCCAGGTCGTTACGACGGCTCACCGTCCCCGCTCAGCAGCACCGCGATCCAGCGGGTGGAGGGGAACTGGGCCAGGATCACCATGGCCATGACCGTCAGCGGGCTCGACAGGAAGGCGCCCGGCAGGCCCCAGAGCGCGCCCCAGAAGGCCAGCGACAGCAGCAGCACCACCGGATCCAGGTTCAGGCTGCGCCCCTGCATTCGCGGCAGGACCATGTTGCCGATCACGAACATGATGGCCTCCAGCCCGATCAGCAGGGTGACCGCCGTCCAGGGGCTGGAGAACTGCAGGAGCGCGAAGGCCACCGGCGCCAGGATGCCGACCGCTGCGCCGATCATCGGCACATAGGAGGTCAGGAAGATGAACAGGGCCCAGAAGGTGGCGTTCTCCAGGCCCAGGAACGCCATCCACCCCCAGGCGCAGCCCGCGATCATGAGGCCGGTGATGGTCTGCACCCAGACGTAGCGCTCGATGCCCACCCGGATTCGCTCGAAGATCTCGCGCGCCTGTTCGCGCTTCTCGTGGGTGGGGAACAGGGTGACGATCTTGCGGCCGAGTCCGTTCCGCGAGATCAGCAGGAAACCCAGATAGAGCAGGGTCAGGATCCCCTCGACGAGGGCCGCCTGGGCGCTGAGCGCCACCGGACCGATGTAGACCGTGGGATCCAGCCGGTTCAGCATGCGCATCACCTTGGCCGGCATGTGCACGCCGAAGCCAGAGATCACCCCGCCGATGCGGGCGCCGAGCTTGGGCCCTCGGCTCATCAGCTCGCCGATGAAACTCGAGGCGTTCTGGAAGACGAAGATCCCGAGGGTCGTGAACACCACCGCCAGGATCACCAGGGCGATCGCCAGGGAGACCTCCTCGCCCAGCTTCGGCAGCCGCCGGTTGACCCGCCGGCCCAGCTCGTCGACCAGCACCATCAGGAACAGCGCCAGCATCAGGGGCGTGAGGATCGGCTTCAGCCAGAGCAGGGCCGCGCCGCTGGCGATCACGGTCAGCACCAGCATCGCGTTTCGGATGGTGGCGACCGTCAGGTCGGTATCGGGAGGCGGCAGGGGCGTTCGGGCCATCGCCGGATCAGCCTTACAATGAGCCGGGGGCCAGCGCGAGCGCGGCGCTCGGGTGCGACAAATACTGGTACTGTAGGCGCCAGCATATCAGGACGCCTTGCCGAGGCGGCTCCCATCGGCCATCTGAACGTTGACAGTCACAACTGAACCGCTCCGGAGGCGCGCCGAATGGCCCTCACAGTAAAGCCGATCCTGCCGCGCTTCGGCGCCGAAGTGTCCGACGTCGACATCACCAAGCCTCTGGACGAGGCTACGCAGCGCGAGATCATCGCGGTCCAGGACAAGTATGGCGTCACCGTGTGGCGCAACACCGGCCTCACCGACGAGACCCACGTCGCCTTCAGCCGCATCTTCGGCCATCTGGAGCTGGCGCCGCGCCCGCCGGGCCGGCCGGCCCGGTATCAGCACCAGGAGCTGTTCGACGCCGGCAACCTCGACGCCGAGGGAAACATCATCACCAACGAGATGATCCGCCTGCACAAGAAAGGCGACCGGCTCTGGCACACCGATTCCTCGTTCATGCCGATGCGCAGCGCCTATTCGCTGCTGCTCTGCCACGAGGCCCCGCCGGTGGACGGCGAGACCTGGTTCGCCGACACGCGCAGCGCCTATGAGGACCTGCCCCAGGCCACAAAGGACAGGATCGATAACCTGGAAGCCGACCATTCCATCTGGTGGTCGCGCAGGACCGCCGGCTATCCGTTCACCGAAGAAGAGGTCGAGGCGCGGCCTTCGGCTCGCCATCCCCTGGTGCACGTGCACGCGGGCTCGGGCCGCAAGACCATGTATGTGGCGGCCCACGCCAAGGACATCGTGGGCATGCCCAAGGAAGAGGGCCGGGCGCTCCTGAAAGAGCTGATCGAGTTCGCCACCCAGCCCCAGTACGTCTTCAAGGTGCGCTACCAGCCCGGCGACATGGTGATCTGGGACAACCTCTGCTCCATGCACCGCGGCGGCGAATTCGACGAGCTGAACCATCGACGCGACATGCGCCGCACGACGGTCCGCGAAGGCGCGCCGCCTCAGGAGGCGGACGATCCCTTCGGCGAGATGTTCAAGGCCGCCGGGGTCAGCGCCTTCAGCCAGCCGGCGCGGGCCGGGGCCTGACGGCCGCCATCAGCCCTCGATCCACGCCTTCAGCGCCCGGTTGACCGGATCGGGTTGCTCGACGGTGACCATGTGGCCGGAGCGCTCGACGATCTCGAGCTCGGAGCCGCGGATTCGCCGGGCCATCTGTTCGTGCTGCGGGGCTGGACTCCAGCCGTCCTCACGGCCGACCAGGATGATTGTGGGGCAGGCGATCCTGTCGAGATAGGGGCCGGCGTCGGGCCGCGTGAGGCCGGCATGCTGCTGGCCTTCGAAGATCTCGGGCGTGGCGCGGCTGACCATGGCCCTGAGCGGCGCCATCAGGGCTTCGTCGCAAACCCGGTCGGGGTGCACCATCGGCGGCAGCCAGCGGTCGGCCACGGCCGCCATGCCCTGTTCATAGGCCACCTTCACCAGGGCCATGCGCTTGGGCTCTTCGTTGGGGCCGGGCGGGTGGAAGCCGGTGCTGAGCAGGGCCAGGCGGGCGATCCGCTCCGGCGCCAGCCGCCACATCTCGAACGCCACCCGCGCGCCCATCGAATGTCCCGCCACCGCGAGCGGCCCGGGGGTCTCGTCCAGCGCCTTCTCGGCCATGGCGGCGAAGGAGTTCAGGCCCCAGAGGTCGGCGACATGGACGTCGACCTGGCCAGCCAGGGCGGCCGTCTGCGGCTCCCACACGGTGGCGTCGCAAAGCAGGCCGGGAAGCAGGCAAAGGGTGGGGGAGGCAGGCATGAGCGGGGGGGTTAGCGCATCGGGACGCGCTTGTAACCTGTGCCTCCAGCGATGGCGGATAGCCCGCCGGCGGCGCCGCTCTCCCCCCCTTTCAGAAGTACCCCGTCTCGCCCGCGATCCTCACCTGGGTGAGCCGGCCCTGCAGCGATGACGCCCTGGCGAGCTTGGTCGCCGACGCCACGGCCTCGGCCTTGTAGATGGTGCGGTCGGAAAGGGCGCCATCATGCTCGACCGACCACGCGCCGTCGTTCTCGACGACGTTGAAGATCACGGGCGGCGTCATCGGTGTTCTCATTTGGGCGTCCTCTCGGCTGCGGCGCGTGGGCGGGCGGTTGGCTGGCTGACGGCTAGTAGTCCATGTCGCCGCCCGGCATCGGCGGGGCGCCCGCGCCCTTCTTCGGCGCGTCGGCGACGGCGGCTTCGGTGGTGATCAGCAGGCCGGCCACCGAGGCGGCGTCCTGCAGGGCGGTGCGGACCACCTTGGCCGGGTCGATGACGCCGGCCTGGACCAGGTCCACATACTCTTCCGTCTGGGCGTTGAAGCCGAAGGTGGGCGAGCTGTTCTCCAGCACCTTGGCCACAACGATGGAGCCCTCGACGCCGGCGTTCTCCGAGATCTGGCGGATCGGGGCCATCAGGGCGCGCCTGAGGATCCCGAGGCCGGCCTCCTGGTCGGCGTTCAGGCCCTTGATGGCGTCCAGCGCCGCGGCCGCCTTCAGCAGGGCGACGCCGCCGCCCGGCACGATGCCTTCCTCGACCGCCGCGCGGGTGGCGTTGAGGGCGTCATCGACGCGGTCCTTGCGTTCCTTGACCTCGATCTCGGTCGAGCCGCCGACCTTGATGACGGCGACGCCGCCGGACAGCTTGGCCAGCCGTTCCTGCAGCTTTTCCTTGTCGTAGTCGGAGGTGGAGTCCTCGATCTGGGCCTTCAGCTGGGCGATGCGGCTGTCGATCGCCGCCTTGTCGCCGGCGCCGTCGATGACGGTGGTGGCGTCCTTGGTGATGGTGACCTTCTTGGCCTTGCCCAGCATGTCGAGGGTGACGTTCTCGAGCTTGATGCCGAGATCCTCGGAGATCACCTGGCCGCCGGTGAGGATCGCGATGTCCTCCAGCATGGCCTTGCGGCGATCGCCGAAGCCCGGAGCCTTGACCGCCGCGACCCGGAGGCCGCCGCGCAGCTTGTTGACCACCAGGGTGGCCAGGGCCTCGCCCTCGATGTCCTCGGCGATGATCAGCAGGGGACGGGTCGACTGCACCACCGCTTCGAGCAGGGGCAGCAGGGCCTGCAGCGCCCCCAGCTTCTTCTCGGAGAGCAGGATCAGGGGGTCCTCGAGCACGACCTCCATCTTCTCGGTGTCGGTGATGAAGTAGGGCGAGAGGTAGCCGCGGTCGAACTGCATGCCTTCGACCACCTCGAGCTCGGTCTCGAGCGTCTTGGCTTCTTCGACGGTGATGACGCCCTCGTTGCCGACCTTCTCCATGGCCTTGGCGATCATCTCGCCGATCTCGCGGTCGCCGTTGGCCGAGATGGTTCCGACCTGGGCGATCTCGTCATTGGTGGTGATCTTGCGCGAGGACGCCTTGATGGCGTCGACGACGACGGTGACGCCCTTCTCGATGCCGCGCTTCAGGTCCATCGGGCTCATGCCCGCGGCCACCGACTTCAGGCCTTCCACGACGATGGCCTGGGCCAGCACCGTGGCGGTGGTGGTGCCGTCGCCGGCCTTGTCGCTGGTCTTGGAGGCGACTTCGCGGATCAGCTGGGCGCCGAGGTTCTCGAACTTGTC
>CAZTMF010000218.1:0-5842 GCA_964614675.1 uncultured Caulobacteraceae bacterium
GCATGCCCTTCTTGATGTTGTGCAGGATCTGCTGGTTGCCGGACTCGTAGCCGACCAGCAGCAGGCGCAGGCCGCCGTCCTTCAGCTTCTTCAGCGTCTCGCGCGGCACATTGGCCTTGGCGTTGCACGACCAGGTGACGCCGAGCTTGCCCAGCTCCTTGGCGATGGCTTCCGCCCGCGGCAGGTCGTCGGTGAAGGTGTCGTCGTCGAAGAAGAACTCCTTCACCTGCGGGAAGGCCTTCTGCGCCCAGGCGATCTCCTCGATCACGTGCTGCACGCTGCGGGTGCGGTAGCGGTGGCCGCCCACGGTCTGGGGCCACAGGCAGAAGGTGCAGCGCGATTTGCAGCCCCGGCCCGTGTAGATCGAGATGTAGGGGTGCTTCAGATAGCCGATGAAGTACTTCTCGATCTGAAGGTCGCGTTGGTAGATTGGCGTGACCCAGGGCAGGTTGTCCATGTCCTCCAGGATCGGCCGATCCGGATTGTGGACGATGGCGCCCTTGGCGTTGCGCCAGCTCAGGCCCGCGATCTTCGACCAGGGCACGTCGTCGGCGACTTCCTTGATGGTGAAGTCGAACTCGTTGCGCGCCACGAAATCCACGACCGGCGCCTCGATCATGCTGCGGTCGGGCTGCACCGCCACCTTGGCCCCGATCAGGCCGGCCTTCATGTTCGGATTGGCGGCCTTCAGCGCCTCGATGGTCTTCACGTCCGACTTGAAGGACGGGACCGAGGTGTGGACCACCACCAGGTCGAAGTCCTTGGCCATGGCGACGACGTCGCTCAGGCTCTGGTCGTGCGGCGGCGCGTCGACGAGCTTGGAGTTCTCCACCAGGGCGGCCGGCTGGGCCAGCCAGGTGGGGAACCAGAAGGAGCGGATCTCCCGCTTGGCCTGGTAGCGCGAACCGGCGCCGCCATCGAAACCGTCGAAAGAGGGCGCCTGGAGGAACAGGGTCCGGAGCATGGCGGGGTCCTAAGCTAAGCCGGAGACATGGTGCGGCCGGAAGAAACACGAAACCGCTCTCCCCGCCAATATACCGCACGCGCGAAGAGAGAGCCGAAAAAGATCGCAAACGACATGATGTCGCGCACAGGCATCAGCCAGATCGGCCCCGAACTGGCGCCGGCCGCCCGGTCGATCCGCAGCTTCAGCCACAGGCGCGAGACGAGCGCGAGGGCGATGGCGGCCCAGCCGACCGGCGCGCCGGCCAGAAGGGCGGTCCCGATCAGGGCCCAGGCCAGGGCGTGGGTGACGGCGCTGCCCGCGTGGCCGGCCGGATCGATCATGCGCACCGTCACGGCCCAGCGCATCTCGTGCGCCATGACCTCGCGGAGTGTGGTTTCCGAGCAGCCGTGATCGACCAGGAAGGGCGGCAGGACCACCTTTCGCCCCAGCGCCCGCACCGCCCGGCCGATGTCGTAGTCGTCCATCAGCACGTCCTTCAGCGCCTCGAAGCCGCCGATCTCGTCCAGCGTCCGGCGCTCAAGGGCGATGGTCGATCCCATGCAGGGCCTGGCCAGGCCCAGCGCCACGCCCAGGATCACATTGGGCAGGAAGCCGTAGCTCACGCCCATGGCCGCCAGCACCGAGGCCGAACCGGCGCGGGCGTCGCCCCGGTAGTAGCAGGTCAATGCGCCGACGCCTGGCTCGGACAGGGCGGCGGCGATCCGGGCCAGATAGCCCGGCGGGGCGGCGATGTCGGCGTCGCTGAGCACCAGCGTCGAATGCCTGGCCGCGCCCAGCATGTTCATCAGGTTCGAGACCTTGCGGTTGGCGCCGTACACCTCGGGATCGACGACGATGGCGATGTCGGCTCCGGGCCGGGCCCGCCGCACCGCTTCGACCACGGTCAGGGCCGGATCGCCTGCGTCCTGCACGCCCACGACCATCTGGACCGGGCCCGCATAGTCCTGGTCGAGGAAGCTCAGGAGGTTGCGCTCGAGCCCGACCTCCTCGCCGCAAAGCGGCTTCAGCAGAGTCAGGGCGCGGGCTTCGATCAGCGATTGGGGCTCAGGTCGGGCGAGACGTCCGGCCAGGGCGCCGGCGACCACGGCGTAGGCGGCGCCGACCAGGCTGAAGACGAGGGCCGCGGCGCCGAGAAGGTGGATCAGGGTCATCCGGGCCTCTTCCGCCGCGCCTTCAAGCTGGGCTGGGCGGATTTGGCAAGATGACGGATTCGCCTCACCTTCGCCCGGATCGTCCGCCAGGGCTTGACCTCGTCCCGCCGTTCGGATGTCAAGCGCAAGCGAGACCACGGGCCGTTCAGGCTGCGCAGGAGAGCTGGGGAGTGCAGGCCAGAAGGCCCGACACGAGCGCCGTCCGGAGGCTTGCCGTCTTTGGCGCGATCGCCGTCTGGGCCTTCGCCCTGTCGGCCCACGCCCAGTTCAAGAAGCCGGTCGTGAAGGCGCGCCCTCTGCCCCCGTCGCACGCCCTTGGCGTCGAGGACCCCTACGAAGGCATGAATCGCTTCTTCTACGGGATCCACGAGGTGATCGACCACGCGATCCTGAGGCCGCTGGCGCTTGGCTACTCCCACGCCGCCACCGCCCCGATCCGCAAAGGCCTGCACAACTTCGTCACCGAGCTTGGCGAGCCGATGGTGTTCGGCAATGACGTTCTGCAGCTCAGGATCGAGCGGGCGGCCAGGACCTTCGGCCGCTTCGTGATCAACGCCACGATCGGGATCGGCGGCCTGTTCGATCCGGCGACGAAGATGGGGATGCCCCATCACGAGAACGGCTTCGGCACGACGCTCGGTCGGTATGGAATCAAGCCCGGTCCCTATCTGTTCATACCGCTCATGGGCCCGACCAATTTCCGGGACGCCATCGGCGCGGGCATGGACATCTATTTGGATCCCCTGGGCCGCATCCATTACGACAACCGAACCGAGGTCCTGGTGGGCGTCGCGGTCGTCCGGGGCGTCGACACGCGGGCCGAGGCCGAGGCCGACCTGCAGCAGATCGAAGCCATGGGAACCGACAGCTACGCCACCCTGCGCTCGCTCTACATGCAGCAGCGGGAGGCCGACATAAACGGCGAGAAGCCCGTCAAGGTCGAGGACCTGCCGGACTTCGACTCCGATTCGCCACCCTCCGCGTCGCCGCCCGCGGGCGGCCCTTCCGCCGATCCGGCGCCGCCGCCGGACGCGCCCCTCCCGCCGGCCGCCTCTTCGGACAAGGCGCCCGCCGCCACCGATCCGGGCGTCGCCAAGCCCGCGGCGGCCAGCGTCGCGGCCGCCCCGGCCTATTCCGGCCCGGACGCCGTCTATTTCCTGACCCCGCCGGCGCCGCCGCCCGGAGCCGGCGCCGCGGTCGGCCCGCCCCTCCTGCTCTAGATTCCCCTTTGGCTAAACCGCACGACATCGCCCTGGTGACCGGCGCCACGGGCTTCGTCGGCTCCGCCGTCGCGCGGACGCTCGAGGCCAAGGGCGTGGCGATCCGCGTGCTGGCGAGGCCCGAGAGCCCGCGCCGGAATCTCGAGGGGCTGAACGCCGAGATCGCTCTCGGCGACATGCGCAGCCCCGCCGACATGACCCGCGCGCTCCAGGGCGTGCGCTGGCTGTTCCACGTGGCGGCCGACTACCGGCTCTGGGCCCGGGATCCGGAGGAGATCGTCCGCAACAACCGCCAGGGAACCCTGGCGGTGATGCAGGCCGCCCTCGCCGCCGGCGTGGAGCGGGTGGTCTATACCTCCAGCGTCGCCACCCTCAGCCTGAAGCACGTCCCCGCCGACGAGGCGGCTCCCCTCTCGGAAGCCGAGGCGATCGGAGCCTACAAGCGCAGCAAGGTGGTCGCCGAGCGGCTGGTCGAGGCCATGGTCGAGGGTCAGCGCCTGCCCGCGGTGATCGTCAGCCCGTCCACCCCGATCGGCCCGCGCGACGTACGGCCGACGCCCACCGGACGGATCATCGTCGAGGCCGCCTCGGGCCGCATGCCCGCCTTCGTCGACACCGGCCTGAACCTCGTGCACGTGGACGACGTCGCAGAGGGGCACTGGCTCGCCCTGCAGAAGGGCCGGATCGGCGAGCGCTACATCCTGGGGGGCCAGGACGTGACCCTGCGCGAGATGCTGGCCGAGATCGCCCGCCTGACCGGCCGCAAGGCGCCGACCGTCAACCTTCCCCGCGCCCCGCTCTATCCTCTGGCCTGGGTGGCCGAAGCGGTGGCGCAGCTCACGGGCAAGGAGCCGTTCCTGACCGCCGACGCCCTCAAGATGTCGCGCCACCGGATGTTCTTCAGCTCGGCCAAGGCCGAGCGCGAGCTGGGCTACCATGCGCGGCCATATGCCCTGGCCCTGGCCGATGCGCTCGCGTGGTTCCGGCAGGAGGGCTATGTTTAGAGCATGCCCCAGCTGGATTTGACCGTCTGCGCCGCCGTATTTCGTCGAGCGGGCAGGAGAAGGCCGCAGCCGGTAGTGGGACTACCGGCAAGGTCTTCGACGCACCCGCTCGGCGAAAGACGACGGCCCGGAGGGTCGAGCTGGGGCGGCCGCCCGCGGCGTTGCGCCGCTTGGACGATGTCCCACATCGCCCGGCGCGCCGCGCCTGGCGGATCGACTCGCCCCAACTCGACGCAGACGGTCAAATCCAGCTGGGGCATGCTCTAACCATGTTCGCGACCGCCGCCGGCGTCCTGACCCTCGGCATCTGGCTGTACCTGCTCCTGGCCCGGGGCGGGTTCTGGCTCGCGCGCGAGCGCGACGACCGGGGCGAGGCTCCCGAGCCCGCGGCGTGGCCCTCGGTGACCGCCGTCGTGCCCGCGCGCGACGAGGCGGACGTGATCTCCCGTTCGATCGGCAGCCTGCTGGCCCAGGACTATCCGGGCCCGTTCCGGGTGATCCTGGTGGACGACCAGAGCTCGGACGGCACCGCCGAGGCGGCGCTGCAGACCGCCAGGGGGCTGGGCGCGGAGGCGCGGCTCGAGTTGATCAAGGGCGCGCGCCTGCCCTCGGGCTGGACTGGCAAGCTCTGGGCGCTCTCCCAGGGCGTGGCCCGGGCGACGGCCCAGGACGCCCCCGAGTTCGTCTGGCTGACCGACGCCGACATCGGCCATGCGCGGGACGGCCTTCGCCATCTCGTCGCCCGCGCCGAGCGGGGCGGGCTGAAGCTGACCGCCCTGATGGTGCGCCTGCATTGCGGGACCTGGCCCGAGCGCCTGTTGATCCCGGCCTTCGTCTTCTTCTTCCAGATGCTGTTCCCGTTCGCCTGGGTCAACGATCCCAGGAACAAGGTCGCCGCCGGCGCCGGCGGCTGCATGCTGGTCCGTCGCGAGGCGTTGGAAAGCGCGGGCGGGATCGCCTCGGTCCGCACCGAGATCATCGACGACTGCGCCCTCGCCCGGAAGCTGAAGGCCCAAGGCCCGATCTGGCTCGGCCTCGCCACCCGCGCCGAGAGCCTCAGGCCCTATCTGACCGTCGGCCAGATCGGCCGGATGGTCTCCCGCTCGGCCTATGCCCAGCTAGGCTACTCGCCCTGGATCCTGGCGGGGACCCTGCTCGGCATGGTCCTGACCTATCTGGCGCCGCCCCTGCTCGCCGTATTCGGCCGTGGCCCGGCGCAGGCCATGGGCGCGTTGGCTTGGCTGCTGATGGCGATCTCCTTCCAGCCGATGCTGGGCTTCTATCGCCGCTCTCGCCTCTGGGGCTTCGCCCTGCCCCTGATCGGGGCGCTCTACAGCCTTTTCACCCTGCAGTCGGCGCTCGACGTCTGGCGCGGCAAGGGCGGGATGTGGAAAGGCCGGGCGCAAGCGCTGGCAGGTCAGGCATGACGGACGCCGCCCTCATTTTCCTCTCCCGTGGGGAGAGGAAGGGGCCCGCGCCGCAGGCGTGGGAAGGTGAGGG